>CAZJIR010000455.1:389-2655 GCA_964546095.1 uncultured Pirellulales bacterium | reverse complement strand
TGCACAGCCCATTAACATCAGGTGGTGTTACGGAAATCAAGGCAACATCGATGGGAATCCTTCCAGTCTCAAATTCATAAGGTATTTCCGACAAAAATATCGGAGTGTAGTCTCCGATACCTTTTTCTAAAGCATCCCTGACATTGTCAGCGATAAAAAAGCTGTTCATCTTGAATTTTTCACGAAACTTCTCATCAGCATATGGAGCAGCACCCATCGTCAGAAGATGAACAATATGTGCATCGTAAATGTGGCTGGAATATTCAACCAAAGCATCGACCAAGTGCTGTGGTTGGCCACATCCGGTACCAATAAATATACTATTGCCCGACTTAATCAGCTTCACTGCCACCGCAGTCGTGCCTATCTTGTCTTTATATTTTTCCTTCCAATCAAATTCCTGCATAGTCATCCTTCTAAACTCATCCTGGCATCTACCGCAATCGGTGTTGTGCCTTCCGGACCAACAACATAAGGATTTATATCCATTTCTTTAATCTGTGGAAATTCTGTAACTAATTGTGAAAGCCTCTGCAGACCTTCCGCTATTGCACCAATATCAACACCCTCCTGCCCACGCACTCCTTTGAGTATCTGGTATGTCTTTGTGTCAATGAGCATCTGCTTTGCCTCTTCAGCTGTCAGCGGCGCCAGATAAAACGATACGTCTTTAAGCACTTCCACCATTGTCCCTCCCATTCCAAACATCATCAAAGGACCAAAGTGAGGGTCACGATTCATACCAAGGATAACCTCTCTTCCACTGCTGCACATCTCCTGCACAAGCACACCAAGTATATTTGCTTCGGGAAGTTTCTTGGTTATCCGGTACATCATCAGGTCAAACGCATCTTTAACTTCCTGCTCACTATCCAGACCAATCCTCACACCACCCACATCCGATTTATGCAATATGTCAGGCGACCAAATCTTCAATACGACCGGGAATCCTATTTGTTTTGCGATATTTGCCGCCTGTTCGGCCGTGGTTGCAACAGAATCTTTCGGCGTAACAAATCCATACGCTTCAAGTATCTCCTTTGATTCCGCCTCGCCGATTTCCCTTATCTTCTGTCGCTGGTGTCTTTCGATTATACCTTCGACCTTGCGACGATTGACCGGAAAGAGTTTAACAATCCGTTTCGGCCTGGAACGCCACCTGACATAATCAGCAATCACTTTGATTGTTTCAACCGAACTTTTGGGGCTATCCATCGTAGGGATTTTACCCGCCCGTAAAATTTCAATCCCTCCTTCAACCTTACTTGCTCCCAAGAAACATGCGAAAACCGGCTTCGCAGGTTTTTTATGTGCTATCCTGACGATTGCTTCGGCGGTAACAGCAGATTCGGTCATTGCCTGTGGTGTCAGAAGCACCAGAACAATATCAACATTAGGGTCATCAAGAATAATATCAAGCGCAAACTCGTATCGGTCAGCCAGTGCATCTCCCAAAATGTCGATGGGATTATATAAATTGGCCGCTGCCGGCAGCTTAGAGGCCAATTTGGCTATCGTTTCATCTGCCGGTTTTGCAAAAGTAAGACCTTCTCCCTCAATAGCATCGGTAGCCATAATCCCGGGGCCACCGGCGTTGGTAATAACCGCAACACGTGGTCCCGCCGGTAATGGCTGATTGGCAAAAGCCCATGCATAATCAAACTGCTCCTTTATTGAACCGCATCGAATAATTCCCGCCCGCTCAAACACACACTCGTATGCCGTTTCACTACCCGCTAAACTTCCGGTATGAGACGAGGCTGCTCTCGCTCCGGCTTCTGTACCACCGGATTTAATCAGAAGAATAGGTTTCTTTTGCGAAATTCGCTCGGCTTCTCTGACAAAAGCGTCACCATCAGTAATACTTTCCAGATACCCGGCAATAACTTTGGTCTCAGAGTCCTGACCTAATGCTCTTATAATATCTAATTCATCTATATCTGCTTTATTACCTATGCTGACAAGTTTGCTAAAACCTATATTATTAGCATTAGCCATATCAAGAATAGCAGCCAATAATGCTCCTGACTGTGAAAGGTATCCAATCGCACCTGCTGCCGGTAGGTCCCCCCCGAAACTTGCGTTGAGCTTGTTTGCCGGTGCTATTACTCCAAGGCAGTTCGGGCCGATGACCCTGATGCCGGCCTGTCTCGCGATTTGAATAATCTGCTCCTCAAGCTCTCTGCCCTCTTCGCCAACTTCTCTAAATCCAGCCGTAATTATAACAACCGCCTTCACCCCAATCCTTGCACATCGCTGCATAACC
>CAZJIR010000455.1:0-379 GCA_964546095.1 uncultured Pirellulales bacterium | reverse complement strand
GCCGATACGATCTTAGCTGGAACGATGATAACTACCAGTTCGGGTGTTTCCCCGATGGACTGTATATCTGGATAGCACTTCAGGCCTTCAATAGTATCAGCCTGAGGATTGATTGGAAATATTTTCCCCTCATATCCCGCCCCAATCATATTAGCTAAAATTTCATACCCGACTTTATTTTTCTGACGGGAAGCACCAACGATAGCAACAGATTTGGGATTAACAAAGTTCTCAAATCTCATATAGACTAATATCCTTCCTGAACTCAAAGTATCTTAACAATCAAGGCATTCTATACTATAATGCACTTAATTGCAAAGTTCTCTATCGTTTATTTAGTCCGCACAGAATACCCCATTTATTTTACAAAAAATAGATA
>CAZJIR010000454.1:0-2657 GCA_964546095.1 uncultured Pirellulales bacterium | reverse complement strand
AACGGTTGAGGACCCTGTCGAATATCGTCTTGCCGGGATTAACCAGATTCAGGTCAAGCCGGAAATCGATCTCGATTTCGCAAAATGTCTGCGAGCAATCTTAAGGCAGGACCCCGACAGAGTTCTAATAGGTGAGATTCGTGACAAAGAAACAGTTGAGATTGCAATAAAAGCATCTTTGACAGGTCACCTTGTTCTCAGCACGTTTCATACCAATGATGCGCCCAGCGCTATAAGCAGATTACTCTATATGGGAATTGAGCGGTATCTACTGGCTTCATCGTTGAATTTAATAATCGCCCAGCGATTAGTCAGAAAAACCTGTGACCACTGCAAAGAGCCTGTAACTCCAAGTGAAGAGGTTCTTAAGCGTTTGAAAATTGACCCTGACAAAAAACAGACAAAAAAACCTGTCTTCTATCAGGGTAAAGGCTGTCCAGCCTGTGGAGGAACAGGTTATTTGGGCAGATTACCCATATTTGAGTTTTTGGTTGTGGATGATGAAATAAGCGACAAGATAATCAACGGTGACAGCGAATCGCAAATAAGAGAAGCATCACGTAAAAAAGGGTACGGCGGCTTACTTCAAAGCGGTGTAAATAAAGCGTTGGCAGGTTTGACAACCGTAGAAGAGGTCATTAATGTGGCCTTTACAGGAAGAGCATAAAAAATTAGAGCAGTTATCGGAGTTAAGGGCCCTCCGGAGGTGGTAGAGGCAAGTTTTTGGTTTTTCTCGTACAAGGTAAAAACAACTCAGCCTCGTACATAATATTGGAATCGGGTCTTGTAAAACTACGACAAGATTTTGATTAAACTCGCGGTTTTCAGACACCGATAAGATATTGCTGTAAGAAAGCAAATATAAAATCGCGATACTGCTGATTTGCTGTATGAGTTGGCCAAGTCCGACTATGCAGGTGGCATCGCCTGTTTATATCAGGGCCAGAGAACAACTCAACAGCAAACGTGGTCTTAAAGAAGGTTCGGTACATGAAAAGTTACAAATACGTCGTTCGAGATTCAACAGGAGTACAGAAGAAAGGCCTTGCGCAGGCGAGTTCCTCGACCGATGTACTCAGCCATCTTCGGGAAAAGGGATTTACGCCAATTTCCATTGATGAGATATCCGGAGGTGCCACAAAAAATAAGCGAGTAAATCGCCGTAAGCGTATCAAATCAGCAGAGCTTTCGGCACTTTGCTGGCAGCTTACCACAATGGTCGAGGGAGGAATTCCAATTACGGTATCTCTGGACACGATCGCTGAAGATACGGAAAGTTCATATCTTCAGTACCTTCTGGAGCACATCTCGGAAAAAGTGAAGAAAGGTAAGTCGTTTTCTGAAAGCATGTCGGAATTTCCAAAGGTTTTTAACCAACTGTCCTGTGCTTTAATTTTAGCGGGTGAAACCGGCGGTAACCTCGGAGATGCGATGCGTAAGTTAGCAGAGTATTTTGACAATCGTGATAAACTGGCCAAGAAAGTCAAGGGGGCAATGGCTTATCCAATCTTTGTAATGTCTTTTATTGTCGTGATAATAATATTTATAATGGCTTTCATTGTCCCGCGTTTCAGTATGATATTCGAGCAATTAGGCGGGCAGTTACCTGCCTTTACCCGTGGATTTATGTGGGTTTACGATATGCTCCATCAAAATGTCATCTATATGATAGGCTTCCTTTTTCTTCTGATAATTTCCAGTATTTTGGCCTCCAAGACCGAAAAAGGACATCTATTTTTCAGCAAGATTTCTTTGTCTATCCCTATGCTTGGTAAGGTATTCCGTCAGGCTTTTATTTCAACGTTTTGCAGGACAATGTCAACTTTATTGTCCGCCGGCGTTTCTGTGCTTGAGGTGTTTGATGTCCTCCAGGGAATGACCAATAACAATGTTATCAAATCGGCAATAATAAATACCAGAGAAAATCTTGTCGGGGGCTCGAACATCTCTTTGAGTATGGCGGGAACCGGCTTTTTCCCCAATATGGTTATTAAAATGATACAGGTCGGCGAAGAAAGCGGCTCTTTGCCAATTGTGCTTGAGAGGACCAGCGAGCATTATGAACGTAAGGTCGATTCCACGGTGACAACGTTGACGAGCTTGCTTGAGCCAATAATGATTGTATCGGTTGGTGCCGTTGTATCAGTTGTAGTTATTGCATTATATTTACCAATTTTCTCTATGTCGAACGTCTCAGGATAACTCGATATTACGACACAGAATGAAAGTCAATAATGCTTAAAAATGAGCAATATAAAAAATGAAAAACTCATATAGTCACTAATGATTTTGGTCGATAGTTGATTGAATGTTTGTATTGTGTAATGTGAATGGCATATATAAAAGCGCCATACAAAAATAACGGAAACGGGGTAATTTTTAAAACACTTTTAGGAGATTAAAGATGGAACAGACAAGAGAGAGAAGGGGCTTCACCCTCGTCGAGCTGATGGTCGTAATTCTGATCGTCGGTATCTTGGCTGCTGTGGCGGTTCCGATTCTCCGTGGCAGAGTCGAGCAGGCGAAATGGTCTGAAGCTGCTGCGACGGCCGGGGCTATCCGTACAGCCGTACGTGCCGCCTATGCAGAGGATCCCACGACAATAGGTGCCTATTCGAGCCAGGCTGTTTCGGGTGTTATCGGCACGTTAGGTTTTC
>CAZJIR010000453.1:0-2662 GCA_964546095.1 uncultured Pirellulales bacterium | reverse complement strand
ATAGATATCGATGTGATAGGTAATTGTCCCGCCCGCTCGATTTGTGGTTCAGGATTGATTGATGCGGTTGCGGTAATGCTTGAGCTTGGGATTATCGACGAAACAGGGAGATTCACAGAGGCTGCGAAACTGCAAGGTAAAGTTACTGCCGCCATTATTACCCGGATTTATGAACAAGATAGCGAGCCTGCTTTTAAGTTGGCTGAAAATGAAAATGGTAAGGTATTTCTGACTCAAAGGGACATCCGGCAGGTACAGTTAGCAAAGGCCGCTATACGGGCTGGTATCAAGCTTTTACAGAAAAAGGTCGGCTTAGAGGATTCAGAGATTAGTAAGATTTTATTAGCCGGTGCTTTCGGTAACTATGTCCGCGCGGAAAGCGCGCTGCGGATAGGTTTATTGCCCAATGTTCCCGTGGAAAAGATACATTTTATAGGTAACGCGGCCGCTTCCGGTGCAATAATGGCGCTGCTCAACCGACAATACAGGGATAAGGCACGAGAGCTGGCAAAAAAGATAGAATACGTTGAAATCGCCCATGAGCCGGAATTTCAGGATGTCTATACGGATTCAATGATGTTTAGTTGAAAGTGAGGTTATTGTTTCTAATAGCCTATGATGATATGCGGAGAGTTCTTAGAATAATCTTAGCCATATTTCTGATTGTCGTCGGCTTATTAGCACTGATTACGCCGCTAACGCCGGGCTCGTGGCTGGCACTTATCGGATTGGAGATTCTCGGAATAAGAATATTAATTCAGAGAAAGTTTTTATCCTTTCTTCCGAGGAAATATCACCGCAAAGTGAGAAATCTTCTGAAAATTAAAAAAGAAAATTCAAAATGATTTGTGCTGCCGGAGGCCAGCATGAGCATCTTACAGTGTCGCGAAGACACGAAGTGGCGGAGTGATTAAAATCGGTGCGAACCGCAGGCAGCACAGAGGGATACTCGATACTGGATTCTTGATGCTCGTATCTTTTGTAAATCCTAAATTCTAATCCTTCGACCCATTCGACTCCGCTCAGGGTTCAGATAAGACGTCTGAAATTTTTCTTGATATGTAAAAAATAACGGGCATAATAGAATCGGCAGATGAGGGAATTTTCAGCGTTGATTTGCAAAAAGTCCGGCAAATGAGCGGCGGATAAATGTTGAATTTCATTATGTTAGCTCACGAGGAGAAATCATGGCAAGAATCTCAGATGTAAGACACCTCTTACGCAATATCTCCAATTTAGCCGTAGAGAAGAAGAAGAAAGGTGTATTCCCTTTCAAGGTCGGCGAAGTACAATTACAGGTTTCGGAATCTGTTATCGATCAATACCTTTCCATTCAAGATAATCTGGTACGACCCCACGAAACAGCGATATCGATACCTGGCTATTATGAGCAGGCTTTGGAGTTTCAGGGTCATTATCCCACCCCTATACGCTTCAGACGCGACGAGGCGATTGAGATGGAGAATAATGAGAAAAGCCGTAAGATTACAGTTTCGGCGATTTCAGACCTGTTTGCTTTGGTCCTTTTAGATTGTGAAGAGCTTTCCCGGGAAATACGCCGTTATTTCAACATCAGCAATATACGAATGAGACGCGAGCAAGACAAGGACTTTTCTTACTCAGTCGGCACATTGCTTGGCCGCATTCGGACAATAAAGATTGAAACTGAATTAGATGATCCTATAGCCACAAAACACAAAAGCCTTTTCTCGCTTTGTGAAGCAGCCCTTTTCCATATCGCCTATGGATGGTCAATTGGGATTAGCCTTTCCACAAGCTGGGAGAGAGCGTACTATCGATTAGGACTCCGCAGAAATGAGTCAGTCCAGTTTCCCCTACGCACATACAACTCTGAGATACTCGCCTACTATCATCTGGCATTCGGTAGTGATAGTCTTATCCTTGCTTACCTTGCTCTATATAAAATCCTTGAGTACTTTTTTACATCAGCATCTGAACATCTGTTACACAATAAAATAAAAGAAAAACTTGTACAACCCGACTTCTTACACACAAAGGCCAAAAAGCTGCGGGAATTAGTGAGCACTATTCGTGCCCACGACAGTCGCATGGATGAAAAGAGAATGCTGACAACAGTACTCACGGACTACTTCAATCCCGATGAAATACGTAGCTGGATTAACCTTCATGAATCTGAGACTGAAGAATACTTCACAAAAGAGCATCAGGTCTTCGCTGAATCCCTTCGTATCGACACCTCCAACGACCAGATATTCGCAACTGTGGCACAAAGGATATATCACATCCGCAATGCTCTTGTTCACCACAAGGAGGGCGAGTTATCTCGCTTTATCCCTTTCTCAGGACAGGAAAAGGTGTTATTTCGAGAGATCCCCTTATTGCTTTTCTTAGCTGAGCACCTGATTCTGAAAACGGGAAAGGACATTTGAGACAACAATTGCAAAGGCATGCTTAGGTTGCTCCAGTGCGCATCCCGTTTTACTTTGAATTGGACTGAACTTTGGTATCAATGATTTTGTTGATATTTACACAATGGCGGTATAAAATGATAAGATCAATTCAACCACACAATCCATTCACGCCGGACGCCAAGAAACGCTGGAAGGTTATTCCAGAATGGGCACAGAGGGAAATCCTCTGCAACGTGTTCTGCAGTAGATGCTCGGGTTCAGTACCCATT
>CAZJIR010000452.1:0-2662 GCA_964546095.1 uncultured Pirellulales bacterium | reverse complement strand
ACCCATTGAATATGGTATTGACATTGTGGTTCATAGCTGCACCAAGTTCATCGGTGGCCACGGCACAAGTATCGGTGGTGCGATTGTCGATTCAGGAAAATTCGACTGGGCTAACGGGCGCTATCCTGAGCTTACCGAACCCGACCCGAGTTATCATGGTGTTAAATACGTCGAATCCTTTGCTGAATTGGCATATATCATCAAGGCAAGAACTCAGTTTTTACGGGATATGGGTAGTTGTATGTCGCCCTTTAATGCGTTTTTATTCCTGCAGGGCCTTGAGACGCTGCATCTGCGTATGCCAAGGCATAGTGAGAATGCTCTGAAACTTTCCCGGTGGCTCGAAGAACAAAAGGGCATTACTTGGGTGAATTATCCGGGCCTGAAATCTCATCCGGATTACGAATTGGCCCAAAAATATCTCCCTGATGGCGCTGGTGCCATACTTGGCTTCGGAATAAAGGGTGGAAAAGAAGCCGGCATTAAATTCATTAACAGTGTTAAATTAGCCAGTCATCTTGCCAACATCGGTGACAGCAAGACTCTGGTCATACACCCGGCCAGCACAACACATCAGCAGCTCAATGAAGAAGAACAGCTTGCAGCAGGAGTAACAAATGATTATATTCGTGTTTCAGCAGGCACAGAGCATATTGATGATATAATAGCGGACTTTGACCAGGCCTTGAAAAAAAGTGTATAAATTGTCAGAGTATACGCGAGATACGAGATACGAAGTACGAGGAACGGAAAAATGTGGGAATATACGGACAAACTAAAAGACCATTTTTTTAATCCACGAAATGTCGGCGAAGTGGAAAATCCCGATGGCGTTGGCGAAGTGGGCTCCTTGGCCTGTGGCGATGCCTTAAAGCTGACTTTCAAACTCGGCAAAGATGGCAAAATCGAAGATGCAAAATTCAAAACTTTTGGCTGTGCCAGTGCCATAGGAACATCATCGGTATTAACCGAATTGATAAAAGGTCTTACTTTGGATGAAGCCCTCAAAGTAACCAACAAAGACATTGCCGAATATCTGGGTGGTTTGCCCGAACAGAAGATGCACTGCTCGGTTATGGGAAGAGAAGCTCTTGAAGCGGCAATCGAAAATTACCAAAGCGGCGGCAGCAAAAAACACGAGTTACAGGGCAATGTCGTCTGTACATGTTTTGGTGTAACCGATAAAGAAATCGAAAGAGTGATACAGGAAAACGACCTGGCAACAGTTGAAGAAGTAACGAATTACTGCAAGGCCGGTGGCGGCTGCGGAGGTTGCAAAGGTGAAATCGAAAAAATAATAGAGAAAATACAGGGCGGTAAAATAAAAGAACCACCTGTATCAATACCTCGACGAGCAGGCAAGCTTACCAATATCCAAAAGATGCAGTTAATACAGCAGACCATAAACGAACAAATAAGGCCGGCCCTGCGTGCTCACGGAGGAAACATCGAGCTGATAGATATCGAAGGGAACAAAGTTATCGTGGCTTTCAGAGGCATGTGTGCCCAGTGCAAGCTGGCCGAGTTCACAATGAAAGATGTTGTCGAAGCCAAATTAAGGGAGTTCGTTTCAGAGCAGCTTTTCGTCGAAGAAGACAGAGAATCCGCACAACAACCCCATAATCACAGGGAATAAATAATGAATACTATATATTTTGACAATAATGCCACAACTAAAGTCGCTGAAGAAGTCTTCGAAGAGATGAAGCCGTTGTTCTGTGAGCTTTACGGCAATCCTTCCAGTATGCACACATTCGGCGGACAAATAGGCCGAAGAATCCGCCAGGCGCGCGAGCAGATTGCGAACCTGCTTGGCTGCGAACCCAGTGAGATAATCTTTACAAGCGGCGGCACTGAAAGTGACAATACTGCTATAAAAAGTGCATTAGCCGCCTACCCGCAAAGACGCAAGATCATAACGACCAGGGTTGAGCATCCTGCTGTGTTAGCAGTCTGCCGCGAGTTGGAAAATCAGGGCTATACCGTTGTAGAGCTTGGCGTTGATAAATTTGGTCGGCTTGACCTCGATGAGCTTGAAGAACAGGTCGATGATAATACCGCCCTGGTTACTATAATGTATGCGAACAATGAGACCGGCGTGATATTTCCAATTGAGAAAATCGCCGACTTGGTTACCGATAGGGGAGTGGTGTTCCATACAGATGCTGTCCAGGCGATAGGCAAGATACCGTTGAACCTCTCCAAGAGTAATATCGATTTACTCAGTCTATCCGGCCATAAGCTCCACGCCCCGAAGGGCGTAGGTATTCTGTATGTTCGAAAGGGCACACGCCTCTCGCCGTATATGTTGGGCGGTCATCAGGAAGCAGGCCGCAGGGCGGGCACGGAAAATGTACCGGGCATAATCGGCTTGGGCAAGGCCTGCGAGCTGGCCGTTGAAAATATCGAAGAAGAAAACAACAAAGTTAATTCCCTTCGTGACAAGCTTGAAAATGCAATATTGGAAAATTGCCCCGATGCTCGTCTCAATGGCGATAAGGAAAATCGCCTTCCCAACACCACGAATATTAGTTTCGAATATATCGAGGGCGAAGCGATTCTTCTTATGCTGGATAGATACGGTATCTGTGCCAGCAGCGGCTCTGCCTGTACTTCCGGCTCTTTGGAGCCGAGTCATGTCTTACGTGCGATGGGCGTACCC
>CAZJIR010000451.1:0-2667 GCA_964546095.1 uncultured Pirellulales bacterium | reverse complement strand
ACGCATTATTTGTAAAAACTTCATAGCTCTGCCTTTCTACATTTTCTCATTCAGTATTCAGCACGCCATTCCAGCATCAGGCTATCATCCCTGCAAAAACAGAGATGGTGACCTACGGCTAAATACCACTGTCTTAAAAATATCGACATCTGAGCAGATAATGCGTAAAATTATATTGTAATAGGCGCAAACTGTATAGCGCATCGCTTATATTTAATGTAATATCAGGTACTGAATATGATAACAAGCGTTGTTTTTGATTTAGATGACACACTTTATGATGAAATAGAGTATTGCAAAAGTGGATTTGCAGCCGTAGCTGATTTTCTCGCCAATCAACCCAAAGCACCAAATGCAAAGCGTATTTCCACCACTCTCTGGGGACAATTCACTGCCGGCAATCGCAAAAAGACATTCAACGCTGCTCTTGACGAACTCGATATGAACTTTGACGATAATCTTATCGACAAGCTAATAGAGATTTACCGCAACCACAATCCGAAAATTACCCTGCCCCAGGATAGCAGAGATATCCTCTATGAATTAAAGACAAAATATACATTGGCCCTTTTGACCGATGGCTTTCTACCAGCTCAACAATTAAAAGTGAAAGCGCTTGGAATCGAAAAATATTTTCAGTGCATAGTTTATACCGAACAGCTCGGCAGGGACTGCTGGAAACCATCGCCTGCCGGCTTTGAAAAAATCATGCAGACCTTACAAGTTAAGGCGGAAAATACGGTTTATATCGCTGATAACGAACAAAAGGATTTTATCGCACCGAACAAGCTGGGATTTTCGACTATCCAGATAATCCGTCCCGCCCGTATACACACTTGTCCGGGAGCGGAACCAAATGCCGCGGCTCAACATACAATACGCCAAATCAGTCAATTATCTACTCTTTTGGATAAACTTTGAGACTTTGATTCCAACACTCGGCACCAAGTCAAAATCGAGCAGACAGTTGTTAAAACAAACGTTCTGCCTGCAAAAACACTTCTCTACAAGCTTTTTTTGTTGACTCACAGGTCATTTAGGACTATAATGAATTTTGAAAACAAGCTATTTAGGGTGATTTTTCTGTATATGTGAGGAGTCTTACTATGCCAGCACGCAGGAGAAAGCAAAGCAATGCTATGCTTTACACATTAATAACCTTTGTCGGGCTTTTTATTATCGCAACTACGATTGCCGTTATCTATTACGTCGAAGCCGAGGATAAACGAACGAGGCTTGCTGATTTACAGAACCGTATTGATGAATTGGCCACCAACAGGGAACAGGATACACTGGGAACCTTAGTTGGAACAAGACTAAGCCGTCAGACCTGGCTCGGTACTATGGTTGGGCATCTTAACAACACGACATCTTTAATCGTCGGCGGAGTGCCAGAATCTACTTCGGCTGAAGTTAAAATTAATGATGTTAACTCAGCAGTAGTAAAAGCGGTACAGGCCGCTCAAGAGCATATCGATATTATGGACCCCAATAAAATCGGACTTGTACCAATAATCGGGGAACTGACAGCAGAACTGAATAACACTAAAAATGCAAAACTCGCCATACAGAAAGACCTCAATGACCAGATAGAAAAATTTGAGATTGCACAAAAAGCTTATGAGGAAAGAGAACAAGCGATCCAGGCCGAGAAAGATAAACTACAAGAGCTCGTCAACACAATTCAGTCAGACTATGAAATGCTCCAGGAAACCCTGAGAACAAATAATCAGGAGCGAGTTGAAACTCTCAGTACACAATTGAATCAGGCAAGGAACAATCTAAATGAACTAAATTACGAACTGCTCGAAACCCAGGCAATCCTGAAAATGACTGAGGATAACCTGAAGAGCACAAAGCAGCAGATTTCGGAAATTAAACCACCGCCAGACCATGAGGCGCTGGCATATCAAGCCGATGGTAAAATAATATTAGTCGATAATAATGCCAAAATGGTTCATCTGAATATCGGCAGCAATCAACACGTTTACAAGGGTTTGACCTTCACGGTCTATGACAGAAATGCTCCTATCCCGAAAGACGGTCAAGGAAAGGCCGAAATCGAAGTATATGATGTAGCAGAAACTTACTCTGCAGCGCGTATTACACGTTCGGAATCTAAAAATCCGATATTAGAGGGCGATATCGCAGCAAACTTAATTTGGAACAGTGATGAAACAAACGTATTTGTGGTTGCCGGTGACTTTGACCTTGATAACAACGGAAACATTGATTTCAACGCCATCGAAAAAATAACATTACTTATCGAAAAATGGGGTGGTAAGGTTACCGATGCTATTTCAATCGATACAGATTTTCTGCTGCTCGGCAGTCAACCAATGGTACCAGAACAGCAGCCAAGCCTCGAAGAACAGGATGAGGACCCGGAAGCAATGCAAAGATACACAGATATGTTAAGAAAACTCGAACACTACAACCAGCTTCAAGGTAAAGCACAGGCTCTGTGGATACCAATATTTACTTATGAAAGATTCCTCTATTTCATCGGCTACAAAGGGCAAGTAAGCCAGGCCGGTGCCTTTTAGAGAACAGTAAATCTCATTTCGTTCGTGACTTATTGCAAATGAAAGCAAAGTCCCCCATCCTTTCAAATGGCGTGACAGAAAATTAATCCGGCTCGGCACCTATCGAGGCAATGAAAACCTC
>CAZJIR010000450.1:2256-2668 GCA_964546095.1 uncultured Pirellulales bacterium | reverse complement strand
AATGTATGCACAACCTCCTCACCTAGCAATGTCCCTAACAGCACCGGTTCAGGAATCCAGCCCCGTTCCGTATCGAATGCAGGAAGCACCCTGTACCATGGGTCGATATTACCGGATGCTCCTGCAAATGCGGGGGCGACAACATCTTCACCGAGAATCTTTTCGACAAACTGTTCCGCTAATCCGAGCACGTCCCCGCTTATGACGTAATTCTTACCCCCTAAGCAGGTGCCATGTGTCGCATAATCGAACAATGCCGCAACTGTCTGGCCGTTAGTCTTTGCCATTTTCAATACTAATACTTCTTTATCGGTAGTCCCGTATGGATTGCGTCCGAGCTTTATTGAGCTGTTCCCTTCGCTGTCGAATTTCGGCTCGCGCCGATTCGCCCCGACCGGCGAATATCCAACCC
>CAZJIR010000450.1:0-2246 GCA_964546095.1 uncultured Pirellulales bacterium | reverse complement strand
GGCTCTATATTATCCAATGCTTTTCGAATTACTTCTGTTAGCTTATCTTTTAAGCTTTCTGTATATTCGAAATTATTCGGATGCCCTTTTTTCTTATCTATAGTCAGGCCTGGCCCTGAGTGCGTATGTATAGCGCTTAGAAAAAGCTCCGATGGCTCAAGCTGGAATTCATCTAAAATAATTTTTCGCAGGTAGTCGGCCGTACCTTCATAAAAGCCTATCAAATCTGTCGAAACCAGCACGAGCCGTTTACCGTTATTTTCAAACGCGATAACTCGCGCCGACAGGGGGTCATGAACGCTGGTGGACAATTCTTTCCGGCTGGCATAGCCGGCCATTTTAACTGGTTTTTCCGGTGTGATATCAACCTTTGCAGTCCCTGCCTGCAGAACGCCGATATTTTCCCTGGATTTTAATGATACCTGCCCCTGTGCAACCACGGATAAACTTGTATGAAAAAGCCCGACAGCAATAACTACCAGAATTACAATAATCTGATTCAATGAAGACAAAGATTCTTTCTTCACAACAATCTCCTTACCCGGATGTATAACTAACTAAACTTAAACGTGAAGGTATTATACTTCTTGAACCTCGAACTGCAAAAGGATATGTATTTAAAGCAGGAATCCGAAAAGCAGGGGGGCTAAGGCCCACCATTTTTATCTTTACGTATAAGATACGTTTGCATTGGTAGAATGTGCTCTGTTTATCGTTTTGTTCGTTAGTTCTTTTCTTTCTTAATTACAGTTGCTTCCTCAACTCGCCTTGCTAACAGACTTGCGAACACTAAATACTGTGCAGCTTTTAGTTTAGTTAGGTTATGAGTAAGACTATGAGCTTTAGGATTACGAATACCTTGAAACGAGCCCTTAAATATTTGCATGAATCCTTTTTGGTCATTTTGCCCTGATTCTTTATCAATTTCACTGAGAATTAAGTAAGGATTACTTAAGGAAAACGCCTTTCCAATAAGCTTATCTCCATCTTCTTTTAAGCCTGTTTTCTTTCTGATTAAATCAAAAACAGCTATGATTGAGTTCAGGACTGCATCCCTCAGATGTCCATTATTATACTGCTGAAGGGCATGTCTTGTTATTTCAGGATGGAGCAAAAATTGAAAATCCTCTATGTTTTCTACTGTTCGATTAATATTGGCCTCAAGTACTATATTTTCGGGTTGACTCTTAGAACGCCATGACAACATTTCTTCAAGCACATCTCGAAATTTCTTGTATCTTAAAATATTCTCCCCAGGTTTGACAAATGCTTCATCTGCACTCAATTTATTCGACCATCCGCCGAATATTGGTGCTTCAATCATATAGGCAAGACTGATATTGATGTCTTTCCTTTGCATATTTGATATTTCAGAGAGTTTACTTATATCGATGTATTCTCCAGGGTGATCCATATAGAATTGGCGAAGAACTTTGAATATATGTTCACACTTATTCAAAATGTTCTTTGCTTCGCTAGCTTTTTCTGACATTTTTAATATTGCCAGTAATTTTAGGTGGTAATTACCATTCCGTCTTTCGATATAGCTGTCTGATTCTAAGGCGTCTAATAAATCTAAATATTTATGTTGCTCAGCACGAAATCGTAATGCATCTAATCCTTCAGTTTGATCTATACTTGATTTTAGTATATCTTCTAAGATTGACTGAGAAGTTTTATCCAATTTCATATCTCTTTGTTAGGTTTTATCTATTGTTTATATGGTTTCAGCATTTTATTTGTTTCTACAATCTATATGGGCTAAAACCCATCCGCGGATATTCAACTGAGTTATTAGAGATTTAATTAGTCTTTAGTTTTTTTACTATACTTCCTAGTTCTTTAATATTATCTATATGTTGACCGCAGTATATTCCTATAAAAAACGCCATGCTATAAAAAACAGCATCTTGAGAGACTTTTGAGATACTTACAATTATTTTTGTTAACGAAAAAGTGAGGGCAGAAAAACCCACTATTACGATGGGATAATATCCCAAATATGCTGGCAAAGGGTTGGCCTTTGATCGAGTTCGCCATTGAAAACCGCAAATAAAAGCTCCCAAAAAATTTGAAGAAAGACAGAATAACATTTTTTCTAATTGGTTAGTTTTTATACTTCTTATTACGAACCATGCGCAAAAAAGGAATATACTAAAAATCAAATATCCTAAGAGCCAACTCATTCTTTTTCTGTATATGTTTTCTTTGAAATCGTCGTTTCCTTTTTTTTCATTTATTTCGCT
>CAZJIR010000449.1:0-2680 GCA_964546095.1 uncultured Pirellulales bacterium | reverse complement strand
TGGACGAACCAGGATATCGGCATACTCAGCAACTCTCCTCAGCCGATGTATGTGGCAGTCTCCAACAGCACCGGCGAGCCTGCGGTGATATATAATGAAGACACCAGCGCAACTGTGATACCTTCCTGGACGGAGTGGGTTGTTCCTCTGCAGGATTTTGCCGACCAGGGCATAGACCTGACCGATGTTGATAGTATTGCGATTGGCGTTGGTACCAGAGGTGATACCTCAACAATGGGTGGTTCAGGCAAGATGTACTTTGATGATATTCGTCTGTATAAAAATTTTGAGTAGCAACCACGGCAGTAAGCTGCGATTTAACTTTCAATCAGAATTGAGCAAGTGACATACGGGGCTTATATCCGTTCGGATATAAGCCCCTTTTCATTGATAAAATACAGGAATCAGTAAAATAACGTGCTTATTCAGTAACCCATATCACCCTGTGTCCGTCCGGCTTATATTTAAGGCTTTGCCGGGCCTTCAAGCTCCTTGATTTCGGCACCGGCAGCCTCATCGAGTTTTGACGTATCAGGCGTCTCAGTTTTGTTCTGCTCTTGGGGTTTTTCCTCATCCTCGATTAAATCTGAAAGTTTTTTGGTCAGATTTTTTGCCTTGTAGTCGGGTATCAGATAAGCCCACCCCCTGTGTTTATTGGCGAATTTTACCGCATTTTCATGGGCGAACAGCTTGGCCTCTTTCTTTTTCAGCTCTTCTTCCGACTCTGTATCACCACTTACCGTTACTGGTGTCGTATCCGTAAAAACGGCTTCACAGGTAATATACGTTTTATCTAAATCATGAGCTATCTCTATGTTGTAAACAGTAGAATCCTTCAGCTTGCAGAAGTATTGCTTGTTAAAGGCCAAATTGTCCGGTTTTTTCTTGACATCTTCACATCTCAAACTCGTCAAAGCGGTAAGAACACTTTGAGCATCGCTGTTTTTAAGCTTTTTGCCGGCGGGAATATTTTCCAGCACCACGCCGCTACCATCCTCTGATGTCTTGAGCATATATTCACCATCGGCAGAAGTAACCGTTACCGACTCGATATCTTCGCGTTTCAATGAAATAAGCTCCTGCTCAATGAAACCCATCGGTGAGCCTGAAAGCCACGGCAGGCTCGGTGTTACATAGACCGCGTCACTCGTAGCCAATCTTACATAATTTCCCTCTCCAAGCTCTTTGGCATTGCCCCCAATAACACCCGTAAGCAGGTTCGAGTCGGGCCTGAAAAATTTCACTACGGCGCTTGCCTTTTCCTCCGTCACTCCAAGGTCCTCGTGGTTCGCCGGATTGTCGGTTACGAATTCAGATGTCTGAATATTGAGGCTCTTCGTAATCAAATCATTTATCTGGCTCACTTTGGCCGGGTAGTCGTCTTTATTGACGACAACAAAACGTCCCTGCTTTCGTGTGAGTATCACAGCATCTTCACCGGTACCCAGAGAAATACTGTCTATATCAGCCGGGTTAAGTCCCTGAATAAGAGGAACCAGCCCTTCCGGCTCAGCCGGAGCCCTGTTGGAAACCTGAGATTGAACAACAGCCCACGTCACCATAAAAACCGCCACAATACCTAATACCGTGAGTTTTTTATTACTCATCTATAAAACTCCTGTATCTCTAAAATCTTAAATTCGACCTTGTGTTTTCCCTCAGGCATCGCTTGCATGACTAATATAGTGTCTCTTCCTCAGGTTACGACGCAGACCCAACACTATAGCAACAACAAGAATAACCGCCGGAGCCACCAGCATATTAAGTCCCCGAAGCGTATTGCCTAAATGTTCAATCCTTTCGCGCTTTTTCAATCGCACCTCATTCAATTGACGCTGTGCCCGGCGTTGTTTCAATTCGATATCTCGCTGCTTTTGGAGTATCGAACTGCCTATAACATCTTCTTGGCCCTTTTGAGCCGAGGCCAGAATAGTTTGCAGCTCGTTCTGAAAACCCATAATTTGAGCGTTAATTTTCTCTACTTCTTCGCGTGTTTCAGCTTCAGCCTGCCTTTCGATTTCGTCAACAACAATAAAGGGCCTTTTAAAGTTTCCTCTCGACCTGATTGAAACCAAATCACCGGACCCGCCCAAATCATCAATGGTGTTCAACACTAAAACACTGTTATCGCCAACAACAATCTTGCCGAAGAAAGAATTATGGTATGCCACCATATCGCTGATAAAATCGACATCCGCAAAAACGACCACCGCACAATCCTGCTGAGCTTCCGTCAGGCCTTTAATTTGTTTCTTGATTTTCTTAACATCATTCGGGTCTTCTGCTTCATCCGAAGAGCCATCTTCGACCTCAACCTCTATCTCAATACCATCAGGGAAACTGCTCTTAAAACGTCCTGAAATCATATAACCCATCGTGACAGGCTCGATACCATCGACAAATGTACGCATAAGATTAGATGGATTCAACATCATCAGCTCATAAGGATTGTTTACCGGGAAGCTATTGCCCCTGCTGGTCGTTGCTATAAGCGGAGTTCGTTTGATTTGAAGCTGACTTTGCTCTGTTTCATTTGAATCAACAACTTCTCTGAGCACACCCGAGAACAAAAGCTTTACCTCGTTAAGCTCGGTCGTGATAACGTTGTATTTATTGAAACAATTCCTCTCCGGCACTAATTTAAGAAAACCGATTAACCTCTCCGGCCTTTGATTGGCAC
>CAZJIR010000448.1:0-2686 GCA_964546095.1 uncultured Pirellulales bacterium | reverse complement strand
GGGCCTTTTTGGCCCTCTCCGACCTCGAACTCAACCCTCTGGCCTTCCTCAAGACTGGCGTAGCCGCTCGTCTTGATTTCCGTGTGATGAACGAACAAATCCTTGCTGGAATCATCGGGGGTAATAAATCCATAGCCTTTTTTTCCGCTAAACCATTTTACTGTTCCTGTACTCACTACTGTACTCCTTCGGCCAACTTATGGCCATTAATTTGTCTCTCTGTCCAGTTAAGAGCATATTCCTGAGAGACGGCAGAACATCCTCAACGAAACTGACCTGTATTATACAGGTGGATTCCCCGGAATTCAATAAAAATAAATTAAAAAAATATTTAGTTGTTCGTTGATAGTTATTCGTTGTTGGCCGTTAGACTAAACACCATTCACTATTCACTATCCCCTATTTTCTCCGGAAAGTTCAGATATGCGAATTCACCGAACAGCTCACCGGCCATTTTGTCGTAGGCTAATGCTGCCTCGATTTCATCATCGAAGCAGCCGAGAAACGTACTTCTGCCCGACTTGTGAATACTTGCGTACCATTTATTATGATATCTGTGCCACGTCACTCCTTTATATCTTGAATAGCAGTTCGGTGAAGGACGTTTATTTCTGGCATTTTGTGAATATGTACACAGGCGCAAATTACTCTTTCGATTATTCAGGCCGTTGCCGTCTATATGGTCAACGAGCAGACCTTTTGGTGCGTTCATAATTTCACGGTGCATGGACAAAATATCTTTCGCTTCGGTTCGAAAGGCATAAAATTGGTTTTTGGTGCTGCGGCAATACCATTTATATTGACAAAGCCGTCCGTAATCATCGGCGTCAACGATAGCGAACCTGCCCTGTGTTAGAGGTATGAATTTGACTTCATCGCTTTGTGGCGATGGAAGTTTTTGTCGTTTTATTCTTATCTTTTTGACCTGGAAATATCGGCAGGAGTTTTCAGGCTCGACGATGTGTAATTGGCCGGGATTGTAAGTTTGATTGATACAGATTAAGAGTCTGTCCTGAGTCGAACTGATTTTACCGAGCGGCTTAAAAGCGTAAATGCAATTTTGACAGACTTGTGATTTCATTGAATTGTTCACCCCGTGAGATGGCAAAGCTTATTTCACGAGGTAAATTGGCGATGTTAGATTAAACGGTGGGGCAAGCCCCACCCTACATTTAAAAAAGGCAGGTCTTTAAAAGGTAGGGTGGGCTTTAGCCCACCGACTGAATCTCCTTAAATAATCAATTATCTTGGAGCGCGCCGTAAGGTGTCCCTTAGGGAAAGCGGAAACCCCTTAGGGGAATAATCGATAATCATTCCGGAGGCCTTTGTCCTCCTACTATTGGAGCTACCTGCACGTTTGGCAAAAATTTCGACTATTTTTCAGAAAGTGAATTTTGATAAGTGCTTATGTAGAAGTGGTTAAAGAATTTTAGAAAAATTATATTTTTGCTCCGGGGTACCTGCACGTTTGGCGAATATTTTCACTTTATCTTGCTTTTTCCTTCGTTTTGTGCTAAAGCTTTTCACCGCATCTTACTCACAAAAGTGAGTAGTAGGGGAATGATATTTGACGTCATTTCGAGCGTAGTCGAGAAATCTATTTAAAGCGTCATTCCCGCGCAAGTGGGAATCCAGACGTTTGTAGGGTGGCGGCTTGCTTGGCTCGGCGAATTTGCTTCGGAGCCGGCCCCCACCAATTCTCTAATCCTCTAATTATCTAATCAACTTTTGTGCTGCCTGCGGTTCGGTACTATCTTTATTTACTTCGTCCCTTATAGGACTGCGTAATACTGAATGTTCCTCATGCTGGCCTCCGGCACCACTAATATCCAAAACCGCCTAACGAAATTTATCATTCGAAAATCGTAATTCGTAAATCTAAAATCTTTCTTTCCCCTTGCCTTTACCCTACGTTTACGTTATTTTAACCCGTTAGATAGAGTTGTCATTCTGTGTGAAGTCGAAGAATATATTTAAAACTGTCATTCCTGCGGAAGCAGGAATCCATGCGAGAAAAGAAATTTGCCCTTGAGTTTATCCGGCTTGTAGCATTTTGCGGATGAAGGTCTTTTATTTGGGGGCATTGAATGGAAATTGTTTGGATAGGTGGTAATCTTGCTTGCGGGGGCCGGAAGCGGGTATTATCATATCTTTACTTGATTTCATCGTGTTTTAATAGTAGTTCGGTTTGCGCTTAGACGAAGGGAATTCGAGATGCTAAAGGCAAAAGATATTATGACGGAAAATGTGGTCAGTGTCAGGCGGAATACGTCGGTGGAAAAAGCGTTGAAGCTTCTGCTGGCGAACAATATTTCGGGTGTCCCCGTTGTCGAGGAGGATATGACGATAGTGGGTATTGTTACGGAGAAAGATTTGCTCAGACTGTCGTCGGGAGTTCTGGGTATAAAGGGAAGGACGGTCGAAGAATTTATGACACAACCGGCGGTGCACTTCGAGGAGGATGAGAGCTTCCAGGAGATTTGTGTGTGCCTCGACAGCGTTACTTTCAGAAGGGTGCCGGTAACAAGAAATGACAAGCTGGTCGGGATTGTGAGCAGGCCGGATATTATTAGATGTATTCTCGAGTCAAGAGAATGAAAGCCCGGAGGACGAGAGACTTGCCCCGTGAGATTTACCCCGTGAGGCTTGTCCTGTGAGATAACGAAGTTTATCTCTCTGGGATAGC
>CAZJIR010000447.1:1494-2692 GCA_964546095.1 uncultured Pirellulales bacterium | reverse complement strand
ACCGTTTACTTCCAAATCTCTCAACGAGGTCCTTGATAAAACCAAGGGTATGCGTTTGATAGGCCAGCGTTTTATACCGGACTCCTACATGCTCCAGCACCTTGTCTTTCCAGAGGTAGGCACCTACATCGGGGACCTAAAGAACCAGCCGTTTACTTTCGGCAACGATGGCGCAGGAGGATTCTGCCGAGCCTATGTGCGAGGGCTGGATATAATGGCATTGCTTGGCTCAAACGAGGCTTTGAAAATTCTGACTGATGAGGGCGACACGGACTACCAGTACTTTTGGCAGCGATTTGGTGAGCTAAAAGATGAGTTCGGTACTTTGAGTATGACGGACTGGAACTTTAACTTATATTGGTCCTGGCTTTATTCCATCAAGGGACTGCTAGAGGAATTGCCCGAAGGTTATCCGGAATTCATACGTACTCAGACCTGGCAGAGACACCAGCTTAACGCAGCCCTTGCATCCTGGACGCAATTGCGCCACGACACTATACTCTATGCAAAGCAAAGCCATACTCCTGCCGCCGTGGGCATGCCTCCACCTCCACCACCTGGTTATGTAGAGCCAATCCCCGTCTTTTGGGGAAGATTGTTATCCCTAACACGTATGACATCACGTGGTCTGAGCGACTTCAATGTGTTGACACCGGAAATTCTACAATCGTTGAACAACCTGGAGGAGTTGCTCCAACAGACACTCGACATTGTTAATATGCAGCTCTCTAACGAGCCTCCTTCACTCGAAATCAGTGAATTTTTCGAAAGGCTCCCATCAAAATTGAATTCGATAGTTCCAAAAATAGATGACCAGCATCTCGGAACTACCCTTGTAGCCGACGTGCATACAAATTCAGTAGAACAAACGGTTGTTGAAGAAGCCGTAGGTAAAAACGACCTGATTGTCGTAACCTGCCCAATACCTAATGGTAAGCCTTTCCTAGCTATAGGGCCAGTGCTCAGCTATTACGAGTTCAAGCACCCTATGAGTGACAGACTTACAGATGAAGCATGGCGGATAATGCTAAATTCATCAAATAGGCCGGACCGCCCTAACTGGTACACTCCATTGATACTTCAAAGTGAAAAACCACCGGATTTGACAGGCTGGACAAGACTGACAAATAATAATATTGATGACATGAGTCCTTGCTGGTCACCAGACGGACAAAAGATAGTTTTTGAATCACATCTT
>CAZJIR010000447.1:0-1484 GCA_964546095.1 uncultured Pirellulales bacterium | reverse complement strand
CATCTTGATATCTATGTTATGAACACCGATGGCAGCGAAAAAAATAGACTAACCAACAATTCCACATATAACGGAAGCCCTTGCTGGTCACCGGATGGACAAAAGATAGTGTTTAACTCATACAGAGGGAATATTTATGTTATGAATGCCGATGGCAGTGAGCAGAAGAATTTAACAAATAATCCTCTTTATTGTGAGAGTCCATCCTGGTCACCCGATGGCCAAAGAATAGCGTTTGTATCAAAGACGGCCAACTTTATGCGTGGTGGCGATATTTATATAATGAATGCCGATGGCAGTGAGCAGAGAAATCTGACAAATAGCCCTTCTTATGACAATAGCCCTTGCTGGTCACCAGATGGGCAAAAAATAGCTTTTAACTCAAGCTCAGGTCGGGACGAAAATGTAGACATTTATGTTATGAACGCCGACGGCAGCGGAATTACAAGATTAACAAACGATCCCACCATAAATACGGAACCATCCTGGTCGCCGGATGGACAAACTATTGCGTATATTTCAGAAACATACGGAAATTCCGATATTTTTCTTATGAATACAGACGGAAGTGAAAAAAGGAATTTAACAAATAAGCCTGTATTTTGCTGGAGCCCATCCTGGTCACCTGATGGCACAAAGATAGCTTTTAGTTCAGGCAACTTTGGTTATCGTGATATCTATATTGTCAATGTTACCGAGTAGGATGCGCTTTCTTTCTCGACGAAAAACCTGTTATCTTCCAATAGTACTACCGCAGAGAATACAGCACCTCATAAAGACAATTACATTCGTTAAGTCTATTCGAGCGGCTCAATATAAATGTTACGATACTCAATCGGTGTCCCTTCGCTTTGAAGGCAGATTTTCCCTGAGCTTGCAGAGCACCCGGTCGCAACATTTTGCAGGACGCCATTTACCAGAACGACCACCCAGTCGTCCTTGCAGATAATATCGTATGCGTTCCACTGCCCGATTTGTTTTTCGCTGCTTTCTTTGAGCTTAATGGTCCGTCGTCCCCTGACGCGGCTGCCTCCCTTAGCATGCTCTTTAGTCTCAATACCACCGATGACCCAGAAATCGCCTGCATTTTTTGAAAACAACTGACATTCGAGACTCTTAGGCCAGACCTCATCCGGGCCGCTCATATGAACAAGCACGCCATTGTTGCCGCCTTTTTCAGGCCAGCGCCATTCCACATGAAGCAGGTAATTTGCGTAGTCCTTCTCTGTACGCATATAGCCGGAAGGCTTGCCCTCACATCGAAACACACCATCCCCAACCGACCATGTCTTTGTAACATCGTGTTCGGAATCGCCCACAAACAGCTTCCAGCCGGCAAAGTCCTTACCGGTCCACAACATCATTTTCTCTTTAGGTACAATAGGTTCATCATTCTTCACCTGCGACCCCGCCTGTACGGCCAACATCAATGTTACTGCTGCTACGATTGTGATTAGATTCTTAAAGCGTTTCATAAAATCCTC
>CAZJIR010000446.1:0-2693 GCA_964546095.1 uncultured Pirellulales bacterium | reverse complement strand
GGCAGATAATTTTGAGTCAATTGCTCCGCCCAGCCCGAATGTATCTGAAGGCTACGAAATGCTGACCGGTATGTATATAAAGTTCGAGGGTGTTGATGGGGAGGCCCAGGATGAGGAGTACAGAGGATGGTGCAACGCACTATCTTTCAGCCAGGGACAAGGCTTGTCGGACAGCGGAATTGGGGCAACGAGACGAAGAGGTAGTGTCGTGTTCGAGGACATAGTCGTTGTCAAAGAGTTAGACAAGGCAAGTCCAAAACTGGCTGAGGCAGTTTGTAAAGGAACAGTGTATCCCAAAGTCGAAATCAATCTGACCAGGTCGTATGCAGGTTCCGGCCGCGTGACCTACTATGCTTATGTACTCAATAACGTGCTAATTAACAGCTATCGTATTGGTGGTAGTGGCTACAGTGAGCATATCCCAACAGAGGAAATATCACTTAGCTTTGAGGAGATAAAAGTCACATACACAGAGATTGATGAGGGAGGACTAACGAAGGGCAATGTGGAATACGAATGGAGGGTAGAAGAGGGCGCGATTTAAGAATAGAAACTGGATGCTTCCGTTCCCCGACCAGGGTCGAGGACAAGTTTTTCGGGAATGATATTTGGTTTTTTCTGTAGAGGGCTTTCAAATTGAAGTGCATCAGAGGTTGTTTATCTAAGGCTTTAGTCGTTCATTGATTTTAGCATCTCGACCTGAGCTCTGGCATCATCAAGCTTATCATCTTCGTGCGGCGTGTCTCTGAAGAAGTCCTGGCACTCGAATATGTTTCGAACTATGTTCTTTCGGGTAATGATTCCTACGAGCTTTTTCTTCGGCCCTTCGATTATGGGAACCCTTCGAAAGTGATTTTTGAGAAGGCAATCGCAAACCTCGGCCAGACTATCGTCCAGATTAAAACAGACAACATTCTTTGTCATGAAGTCCTCAACCTTGCCTGTTCTGCTGCCGACATTGTACAGCAGTATCATTATGTCTTTTTCCGAGATGATGCCGACCAGCTGCATGTGGTCATCGACGACGGGCAGGCCTGTAATGTTGCTTTCAACCATAATCTTTATGGTCTCTTTTATCGAAGTGTCCTTTTTAACTGTAATCACATTCTTTGTCATAATGTTTTCTATTGTAAACATGTTTTAGTTCTCCTCTTTTATAGTTAATGGCCTTCGACATCTGATAAGACAAACAGGAAGATAAAAAGGTCTATTACTTTTCAAATTATTCGGTTGCAAATTGACACACAGGTATATATCGACAAAATAAAGGGGTGAATTAATGAGAAAAGGGATGTGGTTATGGGGGTAAAAATCCCCTTTTTAGTGCGTCTGAGGATAATTCTGTAGTAGTGTGGGTAACACGGCCGTTCGGGATATTTCTGGGCATCGCAATTTCCGTTTCATAGAACTTGTGTTCAACAGGTTGCTTATTGAGTTCGGTTGCGATGATAAGAGCAAATTTTGATTTTTTAAGAATCAATTTACTTCTCTTGCGTAAAATTAATCTATCTATGCGATTTTTTTATTGACAAAATTATTTGTATCAGATAGAGGTAAGCATTGCACAGCGATAATACAAGGTGCCTACATTTGATGTTGGTTTTTTTGAGTCGATGTAGTTTTCGATATGGAGGAGTCTAAGAGTTGGTCTATAATTTCAAAGTTTTCTCCTGTTAGTTGTTTTTTACAGTTCCAGAGTAAATGAGACTTATTCTAAAGGGAGTTTTAGTAGAACGACAGCATGATAAAGATTTGAACAACAAATCTTGTTTTTTTGAGTTTTTGAGCCCCTGCAATATCTTGTTTTTTCTTATCACTCCGCACCGCAGGGGCTCTTTTTTTGTGTTTGCTTTTTAACCGACTGAACCAGCGCTTGTTGCCAATCGTATATTAATATATAGGACGTACCTTTATGGGCCGAGTTGTAACACATCCTCTCCTCCACAGCTCGGCCCGACTTTTATAATTGTATGTTTATCCCCCTGCTTTTCTCATTATCCGGTTCTACCATTTGAACGTTTTGGTAGGTTGTTACTTATTTAGGTACCTGCACTTAAGAAACTCCTTAAGTTTTCGAATTTTCAGGCCGATTATTAATATTCGAATGTTATTGTTGTAAATAAAATATTACGCAATTTCAAGATAAGAGAGAGGGACATACCATGGATACATATGCAAATCAAGTAATGCTAACATTATCAGTAGCACAGGCACAGCCGGATGCAAGAGCAACCTTTATCAGGCGGACTTATGCTCACTTGGCCGGGGCGATAGCAGCCTTTGTCGGTCTGGAGGCGGTTTTGTTAAAATCGGCCCTTGCGACGACCATGCTGAATTTCATCTTTGCAAACCGATATGGCTGGCTGATGATTCTCGGAGCTTTTGTCATAGCGGGCTGGCTCGCAAGGAGCCTGGCTTCAAGCATTCGCTCGGTAACAGTACAGTATGTCGGACTTGCATTTTATGTAGTGGCTGAGGCCGTCATATTCGTCCCTATCATCTATATCGCCATATATTATTCGTCACCGAAAGTGCTTCCTAATGCAGCAATCCTAACGGGATTGTTGTTTGCCGGTCTGACCACGGTAGCCTTTACGACTCGAAAAGACTTTTCTTTCCTGAAAGGTGTATTAACAATCGGAGGATTTATTGCGCTTGGGTTGATAGCCTGCGGCACTGTTTTAGGATTCGAC
>CAZJIR010000445.1:0-2701 GCA_964546095.1 uncultured Pirellulales bacterium | reverse complement strand
CGTTGAACTGCCATCGGCAGTAATGGGCCAATATGTCATACATCTTGCTCACGCTACACAGGTAGTCAATCCGCAGGAATTTACTCTGCGAAAAAAAACCGTAAGAAAATCAAATCGAATTATTGATAAAGTAATGTCATCTGAGAGAATACAGAGTATACTAGTGGATGATTTTCTTGACGAATAGCCTGTTGCGAGAATATTATTTCGTGATAAGTCTCTAACTTGAGCAACTGTGGGTTCTGAGAAACATTATGCCGCGATTGCCGTTACTAAAACATCCAATATTGCATTGCAAAAATAAATGGTATCACCATAAATGCAAATACGGAACAACACCTGAGGGAACTATTATAGAAGTAATTAATGGCGTCAGATTTCCATTTGACTTTACGCTTGGCAAAATGATTAAGAGCATGTACTTCGGTTGCTATGAATTCGAAATATTACGTCTAATGAAGAAATACCTCAAACCTAGAGGGGTGTTTCTTGATATAGGAGCAAATGTGGGTTACATTTCGGCGATTGGAGCCGGTCTGGTCGGCAAGAGCGGAGAAGTGCATGGCTTTGAGCCTGTTCCGACTTATTTCAATTATCTGAGGGAAACGGCGGAGCTAAACAGTGCGTACAGGATCGTGGCGAATAACTTTGCTTTGGGGGAAAAGGCTAGCCAAGTCTCTATTGCAAGCCATCGACGCAACATTGGAGGCAATTCTATTGTGCCGGGCTTTGTCCCGGAGGAGGATGTGGCTGAAATTACTAACATTCAGGTCAAGACGTTAGATGAGTACATCCAGATACAAGGATTGTCACGTATCTCGTTGATAAAGATTGACACAGAGGGTTTTGAACTACCGGTTTTACTGGGCTTTTCGCATTTTCTGGATGAGCATAAAACCAACCGTCCTCCAGTCATTGCCGAAATTAGTCCACAGGCGTTTGAACTTATGGACAGAGAGCTTTGTGAACTTGATGAGTTTATGTCAAACTATGGGTATGAGTCTTATGCAGTTTGTGGACGACATGGGGTGAATATAACGAATCTGTCAAGTCAAGCCACAGTGTTGTTTAAGCACTAAGATGATATTTTGTTTTTATTATGGAATGTTTGAGTAAGCTCGAATATAGATATGACTAGATTTATAAGCAATATTGTGTTCAGCAAGAATCGACCTTTACAACTAGATGCATACCTGGAGAGTTTTTACCGGTATTTTCCATCAGGACTTATCCGAACATATATCATTTATCAACCCGAGCTGTTTAAAGAAGAGTATAAAGAGCTTTTCCGGAAACATTCGCACTGTGTGATAATAAGGGAAAGAGATTTTCACAGTGACTTTTTAAGTATCTTAGGTGAAGTTGATACGAAATACGTTCTGTTCGGTGTCGATGACGTTGTTTATTTTGACACCGTTGATTTTGGTGTGGTTGACGAATGTTTTGATAAATTTACCGATGATATTTTTGGATTTTCTCTCCGGCATAGTTGCCAGGCTATCACAGGTGGCGACAACATAGAAGAATTCCTTGTTTCTGGACAGACTGTCTACAGATATAACTGGAAGAGTGGACAAACATTCCTTACCAATTATCCATTTGATCTGTGTTCCACAATCTACCCAACTACTTTGGTTAAAAATGTGATTGAACGTGCGATGAATACTAATGTACTAATCAGGAAATTATTTTCACCTTGTTCTTTTCTAATAAAAGCTTTTGGTAGGGTAATTTCCACACGTTCTATTTTGAAGTCGTTTGGATATTTTTTTAGTCCCAATACATTGGAATCCTGGAACTGCCGCTGGTGTCAGGACCACAGTGACAAACTGCCGAATTATATCTATTTTCAAAAACTCTGCGCCAGCGCGATACAGATAAATATGGTAAATACATCAACTAATAGTGAGACAAATGATTCTGTAGAGCATACGGTCGAAGCATTGAATGAAAAATACAAAACTGGCTACAGGCTGGACATAGATTTTGTTGCTCATAATAAACCGACTGCGACTCACTGTGGATTAGAACACTTTAAATTGAGGCAAAATTGAGATGACGATGCTTCTTTATTCTAAATTGAGGCAGTATTATAAATATCATAGAAATTGTCGGAAATATAGAAGCTCTTCTGCGAAACGCGAAGAGCGTTTAAGCGGGGAGTTACAGTTTTATTCGCAATTTGTTGATAAAGATGACTTGTGTTTTGATATAGGCGCAAATATTGGAGACAAAACAGAGGCGTTTTTAAGACTCGGTGCCGTTGTCGTGGCGGTTGAGCCCCAGGAAAGTTGCTGGCGGTTCTTGCAGCGCAGGTTTCAAAATGACAACGTTAAGATAATACCCAAGGCGTTGGATAAAACTGCCGGTAGCAAGGAAATCTATATCGACAGGTCGCATACTCTTTCTTCGATGTCGCCGGAGTGGATTGACAGTGTCAGAAAAAGCGGCAGATTTTCGTCACATAAATGGAGCTACAAGTTAATAATAGAAACTACGACGTTGGATAAACTGATAAAGGAATACGGAGTCCCTGATTTTTGCAAGATTGACGTTGAAGGTTTTGAGTATGAGGTTTTGCAGGGTCTCATGCAGCCGGTTAAGATGTTATCGTTTGAATTCACTCCGGAACACTTGGAGCCTGCAATTGAGTGTATTCAATATCTCATTGGACTGGGGAACGCAGAGTTTAATTATTCAC
>CAZJIR010000444.1:0-2712 GCA_964546095.1 uncultured Pirellulales bacterium | reverse complement strand
ACTCTGAAATTGCTCTTTCAACCTGACTTTGCTCTACCGCCGAATTGACACCGAAGTCAATAATATTGCCTGCGATGGCTAACCGGACTGCCGTCTCTAATGGGTCCGCAGAGTTTTCAACTCGCTCTTTCAATTCGGGATACATTTCAAGTGCCAGTTTATTGAAACGATTCTTTACCTCCAGATATGGGTCCTCGACGTTGGTTATCTCGCGAATAAAACGATGTACTTTCTGTGCCATAGCCGGCGGACTCTGGCTAAAATCCATCTTGTTGCCCAGCTCTAAAACCTTACGCAGTACCTTTTCATGAATCCCCTCATTGTCCACTGTCATCCTTACCGAATCGAGCGCCTGCCGAATAATACACGGTACGCAATCAAGGTAGGTTTTCATAAAAGACAAATCTCCATATTTCCGTTTTAAGCGATTTCTTTTTACGTTATCCGCCCATATTCAGATGCTTTTTCATCTTCTTAATAACTAAGTACTATATATATTATGGGCATATGCCCATAATAGTTCAAGTAAAAAATCCGAAAAAGTAAAAAATTTTTCAGTTTACGTGTTTTTGATAGCTTCAGAAACCTGCGAAGAATAAAAAAACGCGTGCAATTGATGAAAATTCGGCTAAAATTGCCCGGACCGGTCGTTAGTGTTTGGCCGCTGAGAAAATGAAAAATGAGGAAGGAAACGTAAGCTCCACCCATCATCTCGTTATGGGGCGTGAAGCAGAAAGGATTGGGAGAATAAAATGATGGAAGAAATTATTGCCGAGACGGTGTTGCAGACGAACATAGCCGGTAGTCAGCCGAGTCGGGGTAAGGTTAGAGACATATATGATTTGGGCGATAAGCTGCTGATAGTTGCCACCGACAGATTAAGCGCTTTCGATGTGGTTATGGCTAACGGCATACCATATAAAGGCATTGTTCTGACAAAAATTTCTCGTTTCTGGTTCGATTTTCTAAGCCCGGATGTTGAACATCATTTGATAAGCGATGACATCGCAGATTTCCCCGAGCCATTTTGCAGTCATCCCGAACAATTGGCCGGCCGTAGCATGCTGGTTAAAAAAGTCGAAGTCCTACCAATTGAGTGTGTGGTGCGCGGGTATCTTGCCGGCTCAGGCTGGAAAGAATATAAAGACAGCCAGACGGTTTGCGGACAAAAACTACCCTCTGGATTGTTACAATGCCAGAAGCTGCCGGAATTGATTTTCACCCCGGCTACGAAGGCCGAAAGAGGAACGCATGATGAGAATATCAGCTTCGAGCGATGCGTGGATGTTATCGGTTCCGAAGCGGCTAACTATGTGCGCGATAAGAGTATCGAGATTTTCACAAAGACCGGCGAATATGCCCGGACCAAAGGGATAATCCTGGCTGATACGAAGTTTGAATGGGGCAGAGTCGACGATAAGATTATTTTAATTGATGAGGTTTTGACCCCGGACTCTTCACGTTTCTGGCCCGCCGATAAGTACGAAGCCGGACGAGACCAGGAAAGTTACGACAAACAATTCGTACGAAATTACCTTGAGAGTATCAACTTCGACAAGTCCGGCCCCGGCGTCGAGCTTCCTGATGACATCAGAGCCAAAACCAGTGAAAAATACATCGAGGCATACGAGCAGCTCACCGGTAAAAAGTTTGAGGCATGAATCAGTTGATACTTGAATAGAAAAATCATCACATTTCACTGGATGCAGTTATTTGTGCTCGCGGGTGTTCACTTTCTTATCGACATGTTCGCGAGCATGCTGCCCGCTGTTCTTCCGGCAATCCGGACCGAATTTGAATTAAGCCTGTCTCGAGGAGGCATTGTCTTGGTTGCGCTGCTTATGACCAGCAACGGCGTTCAGCCTCTCGTCGGCCATATGCGTGCCGATAAGCGCAGACCCCTGTTTTTGCATTTCGGACTGATTTTAGCTGTCAGTATATGTTTTCTGGGTGCTCTACCAAGGACAGAAAGTGCCTTTCCCCTAATGATTTTATTGGCTGTGGTTGGTGGCTCTGGAATTGCAATAGTACACCCCGAAGCCCTTCGCGCGGTTCACAGGCTAAAGCGAATTTCACCGGCGGTCAGCACGGCCGTATTTATGGCCGGCGGTTTTCTCGGATTCGCAAGTGGCGGCGCGGTCTCGGCTTATTTGGTTTCCCGCTTTGGTATGAGCGGCCTGTATCCTCTGGTCTTTTGTCCGGTTATCGGTATTGTAATGGTTTTATTCCTGAAAATCCGCCTGGCGGTTGAGCGGAAAGTGCACGATAACAACGAGTCAGGAACTGCAGACTATCGGCTGTCTTTCTGGCTAATTATGGCTATGGCAATACCCGCAGCCATTTCTACCATTATGCTTGTAGCACTACTTCCGACGGCACTTAATGAGCTTGGTTTCGAGCTTACTTTTGGCGGCTTTTCCACAACGATGTTCGGTCTGGGCGGGGCAGTAGGCTCATTTGTATGGGCGGCTATAGCTCACAAAAAGGGTGAATTGAAATGTACAATCGCCGCACTTTTCCTTGTAGTTCCTTTCATGGTGGCTTATATGGCATTGATGGATAATAAAATTGCTATTTGGATGCTGTTTGGTGCCGGCTTTTGCGCAGTCTCGGCTTACATATTGATGATAACATCATCGAGAAACGCCGCAGGATTAAACCTCGGACAGCGAATGGGCTTTATGGTAGGCGGCACCTGGGCGCTGGCTAATA
>CAZJIR010000443.1:0-2721 GCA_964546095.1 uncultured Pirellulales bacterium | reverse complement strand
ATTATGATGATTTAAGGTGGTACCTGTGCCATAAAGACATAACAATCTTCGTCGAGGACGGGGACTGGTATATTAATATAAATAATGTATGCAGGCACCTGTCGAAAAAAGACTATCGATGCAAGATTTATGATAAAAGGCCAAGAATCTGCAGGGGATACCGTCATGCAGACTGTGATTTCGTTGAGGGTGAGTATGATTATGATTTGTACTTTACCAACGATAAGCAGATGGAAGAGTATATCAAGATAAAATTCGACAATAATATAAGCGAGAAGCAAAAGGCAAAGAAAAAGAGCAGGAAAAGAAAGAAGAAGAAATGAAGATACCTCCGGTAAAAGGGACACGTGATTTTTATCCGCCGGATATGGCCGTGAGGAACTGGATAATCGACGGCTGGAAGAAGGTGTCTGTCCGTAACGGCTTTGAAGAGTATGATGGGCCGATTTTCGAATATCTGAAGATGTTTCAGGTCAAAAGCGGCGATGAGATTGTCGAGCAGCTTTTTTCTCTGCAGGACAGGGGTGGCAGGGACCTGGCCTTGAGACCTGAAATGACACCGACACTGGCGCGAATGGTCAATCAGCGAATAAATTCTCTGCCCAAGCCTATAAAGTGGTTTTCGGTACCGAGATTATTTCGGGCCGAGCGTCCCCAGAAGGGCCGGCTGCGTGAGTTTTTCCAGTGGAATATAGATATAATCGGAGTTGATGATGTGTTGGCGGATGCAGAGGTGATATTCACAACTATCGATTACCTACGTGAAGCTAAACTTACGCCCAGAGATATCCGAGTCAAGATTTCAAGTAGAAAGCTTTTAGCTTCTTCACTCAAGAATATAGGTATACCTGAGAATCAATTAGGGTCATTATATACTTTGCTTGATAAGTATCACAAGATACCAAATGATACTTTCGAAAAAACACTTGCTGAACGGGTTTCAGATTCAAGTGTTGCAAGTAAAATCATGGATTTTATGGATGCTCCGACCTTTGTTAATTTGACTGAGATAGTCGGCGCTAGTCCGGAAGTCGAGGATGCTATACAGGAACTTGCACGTTTGAAAGACCTGTTAGGGCAAATGGATGTATGGCATTATTGTGATTTTGACCCGAGTATTGTACGAGGCCTTGCGTATTATACGGGAGTTGTTTTCGAGGTTCATGAGGTTGCACAAGAGCTTCGAGCAATATGTGGTGGTGGACGATACGACAATCTTCTAAAAGATTTTGGCGGCCCGTCAATACCGGCTACCGGGATGGGAATGGGAGATTGCGTTCTTGAAATCCTACTTAGAGATAGAGGGCTGTTGGAAAAGCAATTGCAAAATCCTAAGCTAAAATATTTTGTCGCGTATGTAGATGAGAGCTACAGAAATACTGCTGTTGAAGTGACGATGAGACTGCGTTCGGAAGGCCTTGCTGCGAATTTCAGTTATAAGGCAACCAAGTTAGGAAAGCAACTTAAGGAAGCCTCAGACCAAAATGCTGAAAAGTGTATAATCATCGGGGAGGAGTTTAAGGAAAATCAACTTGCCGTTAAAGATATGGTTAGCGGTGAGCAGGAGCTTGTAGACATCGAAGAGTTTATGTCCGGCTTGAAGTCTTGATTAGGTTTTGAATCGGCTGTTGTTATTAGTAATGTGGGGGATATATTTGGAGGTTGAATAATGGGAGTGTTTAAATCGATATGTTTGGTTCTCTTACTTTCTGTTTGTGTTTGTTCTTTTTCGTATGCTGCGGAGTTTTCGCTGCCGCCGATTATTGTATCTCCGGAGGCTCATTCGGACGGTAGGGTGACGTTCCGGCTGCTTGCACCTAATGCCAAACGCGCGGTTGTGAACGTTCAGTTTGTACAGGGATTACAACCCATGACCAGAGACGAAAACGGAGTGTGGAGTATAACTTTAGGGCCTGTTGAGCCGGAGATTTATGAATACAATTTCGTAGTGGATGGTCTGCAGATAGTTGACCCTTCCAATTCCTGGCTTAAGGTGTGGCTCGGAAACGCAAGGAACCTGGTCGAAACACGCGGCAAAGAGCCGATGTTCTTTCAACAACAGGATGTCCCTCACGGTACGGTGCACGTGCACAAGTATCGTTCGAAGAGCCTTGGTGTTACTCGGGGGCTTTATGTCTATACGCCGCCCGGCTACGAGACGAATAAAAATATCAAATACCCTGTACTATATCTTTTTCACGGAATGGGCGATTGTGTTGATGCGTGGACTGTGGTTGGTCGTGCCAATGTGATAGTTGATAATCTGCTTGCCAAGAACAAGGCCCAGCCGCTGGTTATTGTTATGCCATACGGTCATACACCCTCGGCTCCTTCCGGTGTGCGAAGCATAGGTAACTATGGAGCTTTTGAGAGAGACCTGATTAAGGACGTAATCCCGTATGTTCAAGAACGCTATCGCGTAAGCAGCAAGCGAGATGGCCGGGCAATAGTGGGGCTTTCGATGGGTGGTGGGCAGTCACTGACTATCGGGCTGGGCAATCCTGAGTTGTTTGGGTGGGTAGGTGCTTTTAGTTCGGCCGTGCCACGAGCCCCGCAGCTTGATGACCTGCTGACTAAGCTGAAGGAAGGCAGCGATAAAATTAATTTGCTTTGGATAGGCTGCGGCAGGAAAGACTTCCTTTTCCAGACAAATCAGAAGTTTATCGAGCGATTGAAGACCGAGAATATCAAACACGTCGCTCTCACCAAGCGAGACTGTTT
>CAZJIR010000442.1:0-2724 GCA_964546095.1 uncultured Pirellulales bacterium | reverse complement strand
TTAGAGAGAAACCATCGCCATCGGCAACGGAACGCCAGCCATCCCTGTAACTGAAATCCAGAATCGTCTGGCCGATGGCATCCTCCAGCCTGATACGTTCTCCTGCATTGTTGAGCCTGCCGGAGTACTGGCTGGCTATATTAATGCCCTGGCCATATTTTGCCTCAAAGGCATCAAGGTCCTGGACGACTACAACATATTCGTTGGGAGCAAGCTCAAGGCTCGGGAAGGTAAAGTCAACTCCGTTTGTGAATTTAACCAGGTTCAGATTGACTGTTTCTGTGCCGATGTTTTTCAGCTCGATGTATTCTTCATTTGGCTCGCTTGAATCGTCCTGACCATAGGGATTATACATAATCTCAGTGATACGCAGATTGTCCGCTACAGGACCTACGGAAAAGGTCGCTTCATTCAAAGCACTCCAGGTTCCATGCTCTAATAACCGGGCTTTTACCTGGACACTGTGGGGTAAATTGACTGGCCCTGTATATTCAAGCGTACCAGGCGAGATACCACCATTATCGGGGATAATGTCCTGGCCGGCAACCAACTCAAAGGAAATAAGAAAATCAGAACTCGTTGAGGAAGCATTCAATCCCTGGATAGCCAATAGATTATTACCTCGAAGCAGGTTGCCAAGAAAAGCAGATATATCAAAATCTTCAAAGAGTACGGCCTGGGAGTCAGTGTGAGTTGCGTTGGCGCTTGAGTTCCAGGTCGGTGTCCCGTTGAAATTGCTTCTGGCTACTTCAACGCCGTTGAGAAAAGCCACAAAACCATCGTCATACCTGATTCTCAGAGTCATAAAACTGAAATCTTCCAAGCTACCGTTAAAAGTAAAGGGAATGCGAATGTAACAAGCCGTATTACCATTATACATCCTATCTTCGAGGTCAAGGCTTATTAAGTCTTCATAGCCGGAGTTTCTCTCGTAACCTATGCCACCGGGGCCGCCGGCGCCGACCAACCAGGTTGAGTCATTAAAAGGTTGACCACCCTTCCAGTTGTCACTGACTGGTCCTGTAGGAACGAGCACACGTTTAGCTGCATTCTCAACTATAAGGATAGAACTGATATCGCGCCCCTGTGGCCCCTGGGGCAAACGCGGGTCGGAACCATCAAGGGTGTAATATATTGTGCCTGCAGAGGCAGACATCAATAATATATTATTCTGTGGAATCTGACCCCCATGTTGATAAGAGTAATTAATAAAAAATCCGGGTACATCTATACGTGGATACAAACCACGAGAACGGAATTGATTAATCGCAATATCGGTTCTGCGAGGAAAATAATTGTTGATTAACTGGTTTTTCTCGGGAATCCAGAAATCATTTCTCGTATATAAGTAATAAGGACCTGAACTGTAAGAATGCATGTCTCTTCGATAGTCACCCCACCGGGCGGACTCGGCAATAACCGCCAGGTCCAGCTCGTCGGCGCGTTCAAGCCAGCGTTGGATGTTTCTTTGGGATGTCAGGGCGCCATTGTTGAATAAATGCTTGTGAACACGGTCACCAAAGCGTACTCGAAATTCCTCAATATCATCAAGAGAATTGAAAAAGCCTGTAGGATCTGCTGATGGGCTCGTACCGCTTTGGTTAACACCTTCGATTACGTGTTCGGCATCCCAACTATAGAAGTGCCAGGGCCTGCGCTGCGGACCGCCACCGGCCGCTCGCCAATTACCATTATTTTTGAGGTCTCGATTACTGACCGCTAAGTTCACGAGTGTCCAATCGATAAAGTTATCCACATCAAGCACTTCCTGGATATCTTTCCAATTGCGACTTGAAATGATATTCCTGGTTTGGTTCCAGGCGGTCGTAGTACCGCCCGTTGCCCGGCCACCATTAATGGCATCGATGTTCTCTTCATCGCCACCGTTATAAGCAACGTAGTGGGCAGCGACCGGCCGTTCCTGCAGGTTAAACACACCCCAATATATACCGTTTAAATACAGGTGAACGAAAAAACCCTGACCTGCATCCTGATGACCCATATCAGTAAGGGCATCACGCATCCACTGGTCACGTATATACTGAGTACGCTCCCTTTGTTCAGGCGCCCAGTGGGTCCAGGCGTTGTTAAAAACCCCGCGAAATTGTATCGTGTTGAAAAAATCCACAGGCCAGTCATCAAACAGCTTAAAATCAAGTTTAGTCGGACCGTACTTACCTCTGAACCGAAGGCTGAACGAATGCTTTGGACACTTATTAGGCCTGCGGTTTTCACCACCCTGGATGCGAATACCACAATTGAGCTGAAATTCCTTGAAGCCCTCCTGGGTAATAAACTCCGCCGAAACAGGTCGTTCCCACCCACGGCCCCCTGTAATCGAATGGCCGGTATAGATATAGATACCACCGTACTCCGGATGGTTCTCATGGCTAAAAAGGTTGTTCTTATTCGTAGCAATCGAGATTGTGGGAATAGACAGTAATGCCTCTTCCATCAGGTCTGCATAATCCGGGTCACTGTATACTTCCGGGTCCATTTCATAATCCGCCGGGTATCCGCCCCACCACTCTTCCGGGTAACCATCGGATAATACTTCTTGTTGACTTCGCCTGATAACATCGCTGAGGAAGATATATGTATGGGTATCAACATTAGCTGACAACCATCCATGTTTGATAGCTTTAGCCCGCAAACACGTTGTCCCGTTGATGGGGAAAGGACCGGTATAGACCCTGCCTACCGAGGTTCGGCCCGAAGTATTGT
>CAZJIR010000441.1:0-2741 GCA_964546095.1 uncultured Pirellulales bacterium | reverse complement strand
ATATCACTTGGTTCGTTATTCTGTTTCGCTGCTTTTAATAGTTGCATCCGGATATAAACAGCGGCCGACCATTTCAATTCCCTGCGGCAATCTTGGTCCCAATCTTAACACAGTGTCTGGATCAACAACGTAAACTTTTTTGTTTTTAACAGCCGGAAGGCCTGGCCATTTGCTCCAAAAGGCCTCCGATTGTTGTTGCTGAATACAGATATCTATTTTTCCCATCGCAGATTGGATTATTATTTCAGTATTACAGGCGAGAAGCTCTTCGGTACTTATTGGTGGATACTGTTGAATAGTCGGGCCTATTGCATTTTCGGCGCCAAGTAGTTCAATCAGTTCGTTTACGAAGGTTTTTCGACCGGCCACTCTTAAAGGCTCTGTCTGAACGACCCACAATACCTTTGGTTTATTGGTTGAGCTATATTTCGATTTCAGATAGTCTAATTTATTACTTATATTTTCGATTAGCTCCTCAGCACGCTGTTTACACCCTGTAGCTATGCCGATTTCCTGGGTTGCTGCGAGAAGTTCTTCTATTGTCTCTATCTTTAGAGCTAAAACTCTATAGCCCAGACCTTGCAGGCTGTTGGCAATGTTCTGGTGCTGCGGTATTTGTAATGTGATTACCAAATCCGGCTTGGCAGCTATTACCGCTTCGGTGTCCGGCTGCCAGTAACTTCCAACTTTTTGTTTTTGCAACGCTTCCGGTGGATAGTCGCTATTAATTGTTACGCCAACGATTTTATCATTAAGACCAAGAGCAAAAAGAATTTCTGTGAGACTCGGTGCAAGCGAAACAATCCTCTCAGCATTTTCCGGCAGGGCAGTGGGGGCTTGTTTTTGAGATTGTCGAATACCGGATATTACCAGTCCGGCGCCAAAAAGAAACGAGACTATCAACAATAACCACCACTTTTTCATCTTTATCAGGTTCTCTTAAATAGCTTTTCCAAATCGCTTATTGAAAATGTTATGGTGGTGGGTCTGCCGTGTGGACAGTAACTTGAGGACATAGTTTTTTCTTTATCTGCGAGCAATTGTTCAATTTCGCTGTCTGATAATTTTTGGCCGGCCTTGATTGCCGCTTTGCATGCAGCCATGCTCAAGACATCATTGAGTAATCTTTCGCTATCAGGCTCTGGGGCTATACTTTCGAGCAGGTCGATTAAGTCCCGGACAAAGTCGAGCGGCTCGGCCTTTGTTAATATTGTAGGGAACGATTGGACAGCCATAGTCTTAGGACCAAATGGGACAACCTCGATTCCTAATTTTTCAAGTAGCTCAGTATTGTTTTTAAGTACCTCAGCACCGGAGTTACTAATCTCAAAGCTCTCAGGTATAAGTAGTTTCTGTGATTCGAGCTTGCTTGTTCGTATTCGCCTGCATAAATCTTCATACATTATCCGTTCATGAAGTGCATGCTGGTCTATGACTGCAAATCCATCATCGGTATGTACGACAATAAAACTATCGTGTACTTGTAGAAATTTTCTTTGTTCGGTATGGATCTCTGGTACAGCCTGGACGGTACGTCTGTCAGTTGTCTGTTCGGTGGGGGGGCGCAGTGCAACGAGGGGCTGTTTTGATGTATGGCTGAATTGTTGTTGTGATTGAACTGGCCTGTGCTTTTTGAAAAAATCAGCCATTGCATCGGTAATTGCCTGATTTCTATTGTCCCGTCTGGAACCACCATCTTTTTGGTAAAAACCTTCTGTTGTTTGCATTTTTACTGGTGTTTGCAGGTCTGTGCCCAATAGTTTTTCACGCAGAGCCCCCAGGATTTGTGAATGAACCAGATTGGCATTATAAAAACGCACTTCGCTCTTCGTTGGATGAACATTTACATCGTAGTCTTCATAGGGCATTTGGATGAATAAAAAGACTATGGGAAATCTGTTAGGTTCCAGTAGGCTACGATATGCCTCTTTGATTGCGTGCGAAATAAATTTATCGCGAATGAATCGGCCGTTCAGGAACACATATTGGAATTTATTACTCGTCCTTGAAATGTTGGGTGTACCTATCAGGGCAAAAATATTTAAGCCTTTTTCGTTACTCATGGTTTCTATGAGATTTATAGAATTATCTTCCGAAGGTATCGGGAATAATTCGCTTATTCGTTGTCGGAGGTCATCTTTATCTGACAGGCGATAAAGTTCTTTGCCGTTATGTATCAACGTTAAGTCTAAATTCTTATTTGCCAATGCGATGCGCGTGAATTGCTCGGTTATATGGCCCATTTCAGTGTTTGCGGTTCTTAGGAATTTGCGCCGGGCGGGTAATTTATAAAAAATATCTCTGACCTGAATTGTTGTGCCATAGTCTCCGCTACAGGGACTGACGCTGCTTTTTTCACCACAATCGATTTCAATAAAATTAGCGCTGATAGCATCTTGGGTTCTGCTCGTGCCCTTCACTTGTGCAATTGATGCGATGCTTGCTAATGCTTCACCTCTAAAACCGAGCGTTGATATACCGTGCAAATCTTTACTGGTTTTGATTTTACTTGTGGTATGCGGCTCAAACGCGTTGGCGAGGTCTTCGGCGTCCATCCCGCAGCCGTTGTCGGTTATTGAGATTAATTTTTTGCCTCCATCTTCAATGGACACTATTATTTTTGTCGTACCTGAATCAATACTGTTTTCCATAAGTTCCTTGACCACGCTGGCAGGGCGTTCAATCACCTCACCTGCCGCAATCATATTTATCATATTCTGGTCAAGTACTTTTATCTGTCC
>CAZJIR010000440.1:0-2750 GCA_964546095.1 uncultured Pirellulales bacterium | reverse complement strand
TACTTAAACAAGAAGTGTAAATGGTATGATAACAGAGAAAATGAAAAAGTGGTTTTAAATTTCGATTTGCTCGCCCCGGTAGGATTCGGTGAAATCATCGGCGGCTCAGTCAGAGAAGATGACCACGATTTGCTTGTGGCACGAATCAAGGAACAGGGCCTGGATATTGAAAATTACGAATGGTATCTTGATTTACGAAAATACGGCTCAGTCCCGCATGGCGGCTTTGGCCTCGGCGTCGAAAGAACCATTGCCTGGCTCACCGGTGAAAAACACATCAGACAGTGCATCGCCTTCCCGAGAATGATGGACAAAGTTTATATCTGACGGCGATGTTTCATCCCGCCACACCGTAAAAAAATGAGACTGGGCGTTTGATACACATATCAAACGCCCAGGTAAGTTTAATCGATAGTGATATCAGTTAATCGACCTCAAGCCACTCTTCAGTTAATGAATTATCCTGCAGCCAGTTTTCTTCCAGCAATGCCATATCAGCTTCATCAACCCGGCAGTCCCCGTTCAGGTCCCCTACCAGGGGCACATAGTCCGGCAGCGACTGAGCTGCCTGGCAACTGTCACTATACACGTTGATTGTGACCGTGTCTGAACCGGAGTATTCACCATCGAAGGCCTCTAACTGCAAGACATACTCGCCCAGGGCTGTTAGGGTAATACTCGTATCCTCGGCAGCCGCTGTCTCTATAACGGCAGTCCCTTCATTGGGTTCACTAACCACCATCCACTGCACAGTGTAGGGACTCATCGCACCATCGTCAGTGACGGTCGCGTCCAGATTCCCGGCCCTGGAATCCCCCTCCAGCCAGGTTACTATATCCGCGCCGGCGTCCACTTCGGGAGGCATATTATCCGCGTAAAAACTAAAGATAGGACCAACGACCGGATAGGGAGCGGCGCTGTCAACATAGGTATCGACGGCCCAATAGTACCGTGTCTTTGGTTCGGTTTGCACGACAACGGAAGTCACGTTCTGCTTGCTAACAATCTGGATAGCTGCCGGGTCCGTAAACTGTTCCAGCAATGTCAAGTTGTCGGTAAAATAGACGTCAACAGGTACCGGCTCACCGGGCACGCACGGGTCGGGCAAAGTCCAGCTCAACTCCACCTCGCCGGGTGATACTGAACTACCGTCGACCGGATTCGGATTAAGCAGTGCGGTAGCCGTCAACGTAGTTTTGCCTTCGTTCGTGACGTTATAATCCATGTGCAGCGTGCCTTGGCCGCCATAGGCGGTAATCCAACCGTCGTCGATGTAGGTTTGAATTGTTGTGGTATCATCGCCGTCAAGGGTCAGTGTGCCTACGTTAATATTTATTGAGCCGGAGGCGGAGGTTATATAGAGATCGGATGCATTGATAGTTCCGCCGCGGAGGCTCACAGAGCCGATGCCAGCCAGGCCGGGTATAATTAGGTCGTCGCTTAACTCGATAGTACCGCCTGTCATATTGACCGTGCCGATGCCACTCCAGCCGACCTGCAATGACCCGGTGGAAAATAAGCCACCGCTCATATTCAGGATACCGTGGCCGGAGGAATTATCCACACCGACGTAGGCCCCGCTTGCCGTAAGCGAACCGCCGCTGATATCCAGGTTTGTGGTGAAGCCGGAATTGCCGACCCTCAGTGTTTCACATTGGGCGGTAATGCCGTCCTTGATCTCGCAATGCGTTTCAGCCGGATCGTCGATTGAAACAGGATCAATGTTGGTCGGGATGGTATCGGTACTCCAGTTGGCTGGCGTGCTCCAGAGTTGGTCGTCCCCGCCTTCGTCCCAGTATATAAGCGCCGAGGCACTGTCCAGCAGAAGCAGCGGCAGGACAAAAGAAATCAAACATGTCATTTTCTTAAACATTGTATTTCTCCTTAAAAATCGTTGTTTCGTTTTCGTAACAAGGGAAATAACAGTTTTTTGACATAATAGCCCTCCTTCAAACAAAAAGATTACAATAACACCTATTGTGCTTTGGCCACACACCAAAACACCGTTGTCCTTAATCAACACTACTCTTTTGGTCTTGACTCTACCTCCTTCCATCAAGAATCTAATTTGAAATGTAACAATCCTGACTTTCCGAAGGGAGTCCTTAGGACTGCGGCCGAAAGTTGACGCTATTGCTGTGCGCTTTAGGCCGTATAGCTCCTCCCTTCAGGAAAAACTGCAAAACGCCGTCAATCCAGAAAGCCCAAATCACAAACCTTGTCTTGTTTACTTATACCGTATCAACTACCTCCTCGTCAAGTCAATTTATTTAAATCGGCCTCGGCATCGAATAAAACATCGCCTGGCTCACCGCCCAAAAGCACTCTACCGGAAAATAAATGTAGGGGCAACCCCATGTAGTTGCCCTAAATACTATATACCAAATACTAATGACGCGTGGCAGCCTCCGCCCTAAGGCGTCCCATAGGGAAAAGCCGAAGGCTTTGGGGATGGTTCGGTTAACATTTCTGCCTTCGGTTCGCGCCAATTTTAATCACTCCGCCACTTCGTGTCTGCGTGTCACTGTATGATGCTCATGCTGGCCTCCGGTAGAAATGCCCCCCCCATAATTTTCATTAGATTCTTTACTTCGCGAGATTTAATACATAAAATGATTTAATTAAAATCAATTAACGCGTATCTCCAAAAAAGCGGGATATTCCGTATGTCTTTTGAACAAATCAAAGAATTCTTTCTTGAAACAGAATTATGGCGGAAGGTCAAAGAATTCTTTCAAGCAAAAGAAATA
>CAZJIR010000439.1:0-2756 GCA_964546095.1 uncultured Pirellulales bacterium | reverse complement strand
GTTCCAGTGCTCGAGCGGTACTCGAATATGCCGGCGTGCAGGATGTTCTTACGAAGGTTTATGGAAGCACTTCTGCTAAAAATGTGGTCAAAGCTACGCTGAACGGATTGTTGAAATTACGCAGCAAAGAAATAGTTGAGTCTCTTCGTGGTGTAGCAATTAACTCTTGACGGTTGCTTATTAACGACTGGGTGATTTGAATGTTGAATCATGAAATAACTTCTATTGTAGGTAAACATAAGCGTCGCCGCCGTGTTGGCAGGGGTACTGGTAGCGGTCATGGTAAAACCAGTGGCCGAGGACATAAAGGTGGTGGCAGCAGGGCTGGTGCGACTTCTGTTACAGTCTATGAAGGCGGACAGATGCCTTTATTTAGGCGATTGCCTAAACGCGGCTTTAGTAATTATCAATTCGCAACACGCTGTGAAATCGTAAATGTCTCACAATTGGAAAGGTTCAAGGATGGTGCTGATATTGGTTTAGAGCAATTATCAAACGCCGGACTGATTGACAGTACTCAAAGTAGAATCAAAATCCTCGGTAAGGGAGACTTGACCAAAAAGCTGCAGGTAACAGCTCACAGATTCAGCAAATCAGCAGAGCAGAAAATTGTAGCTTCCGGCGGTAAAGCGAAAATGATTTGATTATTGTACGCATATTTTTTATGCGAAAGGAGATGTGAAACTGGTACATCTGTTTCAGAAAAGCGAATATAGAATACGGAGTAAGAGATAATGCTTGGATCGGTAATTAACATATTTAAAATTCCGGACCTGCGCAATAAGATTCTTTTTACTCTGGCGCTGCTGATAATATACAGGGTTGGTTTCCATATTCCAGTTCCCGGCTATGACCAGGAGAAGATAGCTGAGATTACCGGTTCGAGAGGAACGGAAAGTCCTCTCGGCAGGGCTGCTGAATACATGCAGATGTTTACCGGCGGCAGGCTGGATAAAAGCAGTTTGTTCGGCTTGGGAATTATGCCTTATATTACTGCATCTATTATTCTTATGCTGTTAGGTGAGGTTATTCCTGCCTTAAAGAAACTGCGCCAGGAGGGCCAAACCGGCCACAAAAAGATACAGGAATACACGCGATACTTGACCGTGTTGATATGTGTTGTACAGTCTATCATGTTTATGAAATTGTTAGGGGGACGAGGGTTAACTTATGCAGGCATGTATCGTCAGGCTATGATAATGGGTATTGTTGGTATGACGGCCGGCACTATATTTTTGATGTGGCTTGGTGAGCAGATAGATGAATACGGCATAGGTAACGGCATTAGTTTGATAATTATGGCCGGCATTGTTTCAAGAATGCCATGGGCTATCAGGCAGCTTTGGCAGAATGTTGATTTAAGAGTAGGTGCAGCGCCCGGCACTGTAGGGCCGGCAAAAATATTATTCCTGATAGCGGCATTTGTATTTGTTGTTGCCGGTGCGATATTAATAACTCAAGGCCAGCGCCGAATACCGATTCAGCAGGCAAAACAGATGCGTGGGCGACGAATGTATGGTGGGCAAAGGCATTATTTGCCGCTTCGCGTCAATCACGGGGGAGTGATGCCGATAATTTTTGCATCGAGCTTTATGATGTTTCCACCTATCATTTTTGGTCAGTTGTTAAAAATTGAAAGACTTGCTGATTCAGTAATTCTTCAGACTTTATACGATGCTTTGGGTTATCGTTCATTCACTTACAACGTCCTGTATATGTTATTGATATTCTTATTTGCTTATTTCTGGGTAACTGTTCAGTTTCAACCTAAGGAGATGGCCAAGAATCTGCGGGATTCGGGGAGCTTCATCCCCGGGCTTCGACCGGGACGCAGAACCGCCGATTACCTGGAGACAGTTATGACAAGAATAACCTATTTTGGTGCATCGTTTTTAGCCATAATTGCCGTTGTGCCGTCGCTGATTATAGTGCTGCTTGGGATTCAGCCGAGCGTTGCAAATTTCCTTGGCGGCACGGGCTTATTGATAGTTGTGAGTGTTTCGCTGGACCTGGTTCAGAAAATCGAAGCTAACCTTTTGATGCGCAGCTATGATGGTTTCAGTGGGGCTGGTAGGATAAAAGGAGCATATGGATGAGAATTGTTTTGTTGGGCGCGCCGGGTGCAGGTAAGGGAACGCAGTGTAAGAACATTGTTGCTCAATATGGTCTGCTCCATTTATCCAGCGGGGATATATTGCGGCAGGAACGAGCCGAAGGAACCGAATTAGGGAATAAGGCCGGCAGTTACATGGATTCGGGTGCTCTTGTGCCGGATGAAGTAATAATTGAGATGATGACCGAAGCTATAAAAAAGGCCCCTGGTACCGGTTTTATACTCGATGGTTTTCCAAGGACTGTTAACCAGGCAACAAGGCTTGATGATTCATTAACAGCTAATGGGTTGAAAATAGATGCTGTTTTGAATCTACAGATAGATGATGACGTAATTGCACAGCGAATGACAGGAAGGAGAAGCTGTCCTGAGTGTGGAGCGGTTTATCATATTGAAAACTTAAAACCAAAGGTTGAAGGTAGATGCGATAACGATGGCGCCGAGCTTATTCAACGGCCTGATGATTGCCTCGAGGTTGTAGCTAATCGCCTAAAAACATACCATCAGCAAACAGAACCGCTGGTGGATTATTATAGAAAAAACAGCACAGTTTATGACTTCGATGCTGATGGAGATATCGACGAAATAAAGGCTTCGATATTCGAAAAGTTGGACGCTCTGGTTAAAGCGTGAAGCGCTGCTT
>CAZJIR010000438.1:0-2763 GCA_964546095.1 uncultured Pirellulales bacterium | reverse complement strand
ATCGATAGATTATCAGAGTGGAAAGAAAATCGTTATCGTGAAATTATCTCAGACAAACTGGCATTGCTCCCTGGAGCAGGAGAACTGCTTAACGATTTGAAAGAGCACGGATTTCTATTGGCAATCGGTTCTTCCGCACCAAGGGCAAATCTGGAGCTTGTTTTGGAGCATCTACACTTACAGGAACACTTCGACGCCTGCGTTACAGATAAAGATGTAAAGAAAGGTAAGCCCGCTCCGGATACCTTTCTTAAGGCCGCTGAGAAATTAGCACTCTCACCCGGCCACTGTGTTGTTGTTGAGGATGCTGTTCAGGGAGTCGAGGCAGGTAAGGCCGCGATGATGAAGGTAGTGGCGGTAACAACTACCAGAAACAGAGCAGATTTAGAAGCGGCAGATATTATCATAGATAGTCTGGCCGAACTGAAAGCCGAAGATTTCGTAAGACTACTTAACAATCAAAACCAGTAAGAACAAAATCATCTTTACGGCCTGACCGCTGAGCCATCGTTTCTGCGTACGGGTCTCCAATATCCCGGATGTTCGGGCAGTGGAAATTTAGCGGCGAGCTCCTCATCAATGTCAACACCAAGACCGGGAGCCTCGTTGACATACATATAGCCATTTTTAACAGTGGGACATCCGGAAAAAACTTCTCTTGTCTTATCGCTGAAGCGGACACTTTCCTGAATCCCGAAGTTAGGAATAGCCAGGTCGAGGTGTGCGTTGGCAGAATGGCCCACCGGAGAAACGTCACCCGGCCCGTGCCACGCCGTGCGTACATTGAACCATTCACATAAGGCGGCGAGCTTTCTGGCAACGCTTAGGCCGCCAATCTGCGAAATGTGCACACGTATGAAATCGATAAGTCTCTCTGATATTAGCCCTGTCCACTCATGGGGATTGTTGAAAAGCTCTCCCATAGCGATTGGGGTGCTGGTTTGTTGTCGAAGCAGTCTGAAATATCCGTTGTCTTCAGGCGCGAAGGGGTCTTCGATAAAGAAGGGGTGATATTTTTCCAATTCCTTTACCAGATTTATAGCCTGTATAGGATGTATCCGTTCGTGGATGTCGTGCAGTAATTCAATTTCATCACCGAAAGTCTTTCTAATATGCTCGAACATCTTGATAGTAGCCCTTACGTAGGGTCCCGGTTCCATATGTGAATCCGAGGGCAGGCCAAATTCTTCATCCTTGAAATGAGGCTTCTTCGCAAGATGCGGAGAGCCATAGCCGCCAAGCTGAATTCGAATATGCCTGAAGCCTTCTTTTATGCCCCTGCGAACACTGCTTTCGAGCTGTTCGAGGTCCCTGCCACTACAGTGAATATAACAGTCAGCGGCAAACCTGCATTTACCTCCGAGCAATTGATAAACAGGCATGTTCGCCCGCTTACCCTTTATGTCCCACAGGGCCTGGTCCAAACCACACAGAGCATTATTCAGAACAGGGCCGTTGCGCCAATAGGAGCTTGTATATGCGTTTTGCCACATATCCTCTATATTGTCGGCATCTCTGCCTTTTGCAAATGGGTGGAGATAATTATCCACGGCCGTTGCAACCGGTAAAGGACGCTGATTGAAAGTGGCACATCCCAAACCGTATAGGCCCGGCTCACTTGTTTCGACTTTGACAACACAAAGGCGTATCCTTTGGGGGGCAGTGAGAATGGCCTTGACGTTGGTTATTTTCAAACGAGGTAATCCTTTGGTTGCATTTGCATAGGTATTTGCGAGGGTTTCATCAGCTTTAGAAGCAATTCCAAACATGCCTGTCGCTATTCCCAAACCCACGCCCTTGATTAGATTACGCCGATTCATTTTTACCTCCTATATTTTTTATCTGGGCACTGTGATGCATATTCGTATTTTTATTCGCTGGTTTACGATGCAATAATACACTCAAGATTAAGCAGGTGATTTTCATCCAGGGAACAAAAATCGACGTGCACAATATATAATCGATAAGTGGATATTTTGCAACAACAAAACAACTGCATATAACGACTTGACAATGGTCGTTATACCCAGAGGGATGACAGAGAGAGGGTGATAATACGACAGGCTAAGAAAAGCCAAGGATTATTTATATACTGAAGGATTGATGCTATGCAATTTATTTTGGGCTAATGCTTCTTCCAACCATTCGACGATTGCGGGCTTGTAATCATAATCGTCAAGGTCGTGTAAATCATCGGGGGTCAAAGGTCCAACACCACCCAAGAGCTTCCCGAAAGTGTCACTTTTAATAGCGTAAATTTTGCCATTCGTATGCTGCCAAAACCCTTTTACCGTTTTCATCAGACCTGCCCCCCAAAGAACCTTTATAATCCCCTTGCTGTTATATTTAAATTAAAGCGTTATTCTATTTCTCGTTTATTCACGGACCTTATGAGAATTCTCATTAGAGTCCTATATAAAATATAATAAACATGGACACCGAGAGCAAAAAGGTAGGGCCGCCTTTAAGCAATGTTTGTTAATGATTGAATCGTTACAAAGTGGAAATGGATTTTTCCGTGAACTTGATGATTTCGTTCATCATCAGGACAGATTGATAAGGGTACAGACCTACAGCAGTCTCAGCCGAAAGCATAACAAAGTCGGTACCATCCAATATGGCATTTGCAACGTCAGCGACCTCGGCACGTGTGGGTCTGCTATGCTCGGTCATGTGTTCGAGCATCTGGGTGGCCGTGATTACGAATTCTCCAGCGGCGTTACATTTTTTTATTATGTGTTTTTGGATTATGGGGACCTCGTG
>CAZJIR010000437.1:0-2765 GCA_964546095.1 uncultured Pirellulales bacterium | reverse complement strand
TGGGATATCGATTCGATTTCGCGATATCAAAAGGAACATGATTTCGATACTCTGTTCGACTTTCCTCTGTGCGAGGCGATGAAGAAGACCTTTATCTATAATGATAGTATGACCACCATCGCAAAGCCGAGACTTTCGGAATACGAGCCTCGCGGCGTCCTGGACAACGACAAGCTGTATACAAACGCAAACAGGCTGGTAACTCTTCTTGACAATCATGACCTTAGCAAAAGATTCAAAACCGAGATTTTGGACAGATGGGGACACTGGGACAGAGTCAGGGCTAATAAGATACTTAAGCTGAGCTTGTCATTTTTATTTACAGCCAGAGGCATTCCCCAGATTTATTATGGCACCGAAATTGGAATGGAAGGATACGCCGACCCTGACAACAGGCGTGATATGCGATGGGAAATATTTGACCAGGATTACGTACCGCTCGAACAATACGAATATGAGAGGGATGTATTCGAACATACGAAAAAGCTTATCGAAATTAGGAGTCAAAACGAAGCCATTCGATATGGCTATCTCTTTACACTGTTTGCAGACCATTTTGTCTATTGCTATATGAGAGAATTTAAAGGCAATGCAATAATTGTCGTAATAAACAATGGTTTCGAGGATATGCCTTGTCCTGTCACGGTTGAATTCGATAAAAATGCGAATATACCTCAGAGGATCAAAGATAATTTTAAAGGCAAAACACTAATCAATTCGCTCGATTCGGCAGACAAAACGTCTGTTAAAAATGGCTGCTTCCGGTTTCAGGTTCCGGGCAAGGAAGCGAAGATTTATCGGTTTTCATAAAAGGCACGAGATTTTTCTAACTTCCAATTTTTTCGATGATGGCATCCGCCATCTGGCTTGTGCCGACGGCTGTTGGATCATCGCGGTTTGGCTTCATATCGTAAGTTACGCTTTTACCTTCTGCTATCACCGCGGCGACTGCGTTTTCGAGTTTGTCTGCCTCGGCCATTTTACCTATATGCCTTAACATCAGCACGCCGCTGAGTATCAGCGCCGTCGGATTGACTTTATTTTGTCCTTTGTATTTCGGCGCACTGCCGTGTGTAGCTTCGAAAATCGCTCCTTTTTCGCCGATGTTCCCGCCCGGAGCCACTCCGAGGCCGCCGACCAGGCCCGCACATAAATCACTCAGTATATCGCCGTAAAGGTTGGGCAGCACAAGAACATCATAAAGCTCCGGTTTTTGAATCAACTGCATGCACATATTATCAACTATGCGGTCCTCGAATTCGATATCGGAATATTTCTTCGCGACCTCTCTGCTAATCTCAAGCCATAATCCATCTGAAAACTTCATAATATTGGCTTTATGAACACTTGTTACCTTTTTACGCCCCATCTTACGGGCATAGTCAAATGCAAACTTAACAATACGTTCAGTACCTATAACTGATATGGGTTTTATGGTTATGCCGGAATTTTCTCTTACCTTTTTCTCGCTGTGCTTGTTTATCCAGTCTATTAGTTCATCCGTATCATCTTTCCCCCGTTGGAACTCCACGCCTGCATAGCAGTCTTCGGTGTTCTCTCGTACAATCACAAGGTCGATATCGGTATATCTGCTGCGCACGCCTTCATAGCTCTTGCATGGTCTTAAGCAGGCATAAAGGTCGAGTGTCTGTCGAAGATGAACGTTTATGCTCCTGAATCCCGTCCCGACCGGCGTAGTAATAGGCGCTTTCAGCGCAACGCCAGTTTTCTTTATCGCTTCCACAGTAGCCTCCGGCAGGGGAGTTCCTTCCCTTTCCATCACATCGGTGCCGGCCTCTTTAATTAACCAGTTGATATCTGCACCTGTGGCATCGATGCATCTGCGTGTAGCTTCTGCTATTTCCGGCCCAATTCCATCACCTGTTACTAAAGTTACATCAGTCATTTCCAATACTCCAAAATATTAATGAAAGTGGCATTTTATCTGTGAGCTACAGACCTGTCAACGATTAGAAAGTTTACAGGAAATTGTCAAATTCTGATTCCATGTTATAATAACACCACATGATTGCTTAGTAGGGAGATTTTAAGATGAAACTGTATCTTGTCCAGCACGCAAAGGCCGCGTCAAAAGAAGTAGACCCCCAACGACCGCTCACTGATGAAGGCCGCCGGGACATACAAAAAGTCACAGAATTTATAAAGCCACTGAATCTATCTATCGATTATTTATTGCACAGTGGCAAAACCCGTGCACAACAAACCGCCGAAATCCTTGCAGAAGTAATCAATATCAGAAAAGAAATGTCAGCCCACGAGGGCCTTTCGCCCAATGATGATGTTAAAGTCATAAAAAATGAAATTGCCTCGGCCAAACAGGATATAATGCTTGTCGGCCATATGCCGTTTGTTTCCAAGCTGGCCTCACTGCTTTTAACCGGTTCCGAATTGTCAGGCACAGTTGTTTTCCAACAGGGCGGCATTGTCTGCCTGAATTACTCCGATGAAAATCAATGGCAGCTTATTTGGATGATAATACCGGAACTTCTAATCTGACATTATGTTTTCGAGGACTTGTTTGCATAACTTCCCTCCAGCTAAATGGACCAACCATAACATCTCTTTGGATAGTAACTTGTTCATTTTCCGATATGTCTTGCTTGATAAATTTATCCCTGAAAGGTTTTGGAAAAGTGTCAAGTATCTGAAAAAAAACAACAATGTAAAAGAATGGTAACAAAACTGTAACATAAGTTTGTTAATTAAACGTACAGTATTGAAAAGGAATCTAATAAGATGAAATA
>CAZJIR010000436.1:0-2785 GCA_964546095.1 uncultured Pirellulales bacterium | reverse complement strand
ACCATAAGCATTGTCGTCGCCCGTATAGTTCGGATAAAGAGAGATTAGCTTCTCTAATGGTGTTTTGGCCTGTTCCCACTTTTGGTCAGCTAAAAGATTGTTGGCGTGTAGAGTCAAGGCCCAAAAACTGTTGGGATGTTTTTTTAGCCATTCTGCCAGTGATTTACTGTCAGTTGGGTCGAACTGGTTTTTGTCAGGTTGTTCCCAGTCAACGTTCTTTGCCAGAGATTCTGCTCGCTTTCGAGCATAGGTCTCGAATTGCTGTTCAATTTTCTTAATTGGTTCGGTATGCTTGGAGATTACACTATTTATTTCTTCGCCTTTAGCCAGGTCTGCGAGAATTGCCTTAATAGATGCATGGCCAAATCGCTCGACGAGAAACTCGACCACAAGTGAGGATTCATAATAGGCGAACTGCAAGTGCATAGGCGTGCGTGGGCTTAAAAACGCACTGCTTAGCTTGCTAATCGGTGTCAGCTCCCCGTCAAGTATCATTTTACGATACTGTGGATTCACCTTTTGGCCACAAGCGGGATTCCGCTGCACTTCTTCATATACGGAAATCCCTTCGCTGAGCCAGCGTGGCATTTTATTGTGTGTAAGATTGAGTGTGACCACGTGACAAAACTCGTGCCACAGAGTCGATTCCCAGTTCATTGCTCTGGAAGCCTTGGGACTATTGGCAGTGATTACGTTGCCAAAACACACCCCAAGGAATCCATCCCCTCCGGGAATGCCGAAGGTTCGCACGGCGAAATCCTGCTGATTAGGGAACAACTCCAATGTAACCGGATGATCTAATTCTATGCCATATTTTTTGCAAAGCTCTGTTTTGGCCTGCTGCAATAACTTCAAGACCATCTCGCCGTATACAGCTGCTTCGAGTTCATCCATTCGAATTATAAGTCCATCTGCTGTCAGCGTTTTGAATTTTGACATTTTATCACGCAGATTAACAAGGTTGTAGGCCATGATATTGTATTGATCCGCTTTGAAAATTTCATCAGCAAGGTACCAGCCTTTGGATTCGTTGCCCAACCGAAGCAAATCCTCTGCCAACTGCCCCTTGGCTGGAAGGTAGTTAGGATCGAACGTCAATGCCAGATGCTGGTATGCAGCGCCTTCATTAAACCTATATTTCTGTGATAATTTTCTTCCTATCAGATAATCCACCTTAGGATTAACCGACCAAAATTTTAATGCATTACTACGACAAGTATTGACGGCATTGGGGTCATTACCCAGATGAGCAAGAACCGCACGCAAAGCCCAGGCCTCTGAGTGCCAGGGGTTTATAGCCGTGACCCGGTCAAGCAACTTTCCTGCTGCGATATAATCTTCGCAGTCGATTTGGTGTTCTGCCAGCAACAATAGGGTGGGTATATGATTGGGATTTAGAAAAAGTGCCGCATCCAATGATTTGACCATTAAGTTCCGGTCACTATGATAAAATGCCTTGGCCAATCCAAGATGCATGTCGGCGTCGTTGCCGAATCGTTCAAGAGCTTTGCGATACTGATTAGCAGCAAGGTCGTAGTCCTGTTTGTCTAATGCTAGCGCTCCGGACGCGAGATAAGCTTCACGGCAGTTCGGGTCAATCTTCAACGCTCGATTAAAAAGCTGCTCCAGGACAATACGAGGATCAGATCCGAACAGTAGCAGCATTTCTCCAAGTGCTACCAGGTCTGGAGGATCCCAGTATTCAATTTTAAACCAGCTGCCGTACCGGTAAATTTTAGTCAGCATTTTAGAGGCGCGATTTGCTTGATTACAGTACAGATTGGCCGTATGCCCGAGCTTTAATAAGCGAATACTTACTGAATAACGCGACAATGCCGAGTCAATTTCCTTGGCGGCCTGGTCATATTGGCCCAGTACCAACAAGGACTCAGCCATTAGAATCCGCCACTGTTTCCCGTATTCGCCGTTCTCGACGGTAATAGCATTTTGGATTGTCTCAAGGCATTTGGTATATTGGCCGGCTTTGAATTGTTCACGCGCTTCATTTGTATCTGCTGCTTGTGCTGCTCCGTTCAATCCAAGGGTAAATACTAAAAAAGCTGTTATTAAAACCGAATAGCTGTGGCGCATAGTATTCTTAGATAAGAAAGCCATATTTTATCTACTTAATTGACTGTAGGTCTAAGTTTCTTGTTATTTGCCCCATCCAGTAGGACATATATGCCTATTGCCATCGTTGCAAAAAAACTGTGGTCTTGTGGCGTCTATTTTAGATAATATATACGGTTGAATCAACCTGATGTGCACCGATTCAGCGATTTCTTTCTTATTAACATTAGTGGAAGGTTCATTTGTACTGAATTTTTGTGAGTTTAAGTTTATTTTGGAAAACAACTCACCTTCAATACTTTTTTTGGCCATACTCTTTAGTTTTTTCGTATGAGTTCGTACGCTTTACCCGCAATGATAGACGAATTTTTTTAACGGTTTCTTTCAAAAATATAGAAAAAATTCATTAAATTATGTTTCTTTTAATTGAAATGCGGCTGCCGATTTAATCATAATCTGAGTTCATCTGCTACACCGCCGCTATTCGTCGGTAAGGTAGTAACGAGAAATTGTCCGTAAAATACATTATGTACACTCCCTGCGTAGCCATAATCATGTGTTTTTATCTACTTTTATGCTGTGTTCTAATAACCGTAACTAAGTCCCCGAATTTACCGAAAAAACACGACCAATTCCTAAATCTCGGTACAGAGAGCCAGAAAAAACGTTACAGATGAGATATAAGGTGGCACTGTTATGTAGTCCTATAAATAAA
>CAZJIR010000435.1:0-2786 GCA_964546095.1 uncultured Pirellulales bacterium | reverse complement strand
ATCTTAAAACCGCTGTATTTGGCTGGATTATCCGAAGCAGTAACCTGTACACCACCACAGGTGCCAAGGTGATTAATTGCAAAATACATCTGGGGTGTATCAATCGTTCCTATATCAATTACGTTTACTCCGGTTGCGTTCATTCCTTTGATAAGGGATTTGGCAATTGCTTTGCTATGTGTCCTCATATCGCGGCCGACACATAGCGATTGAGCATTAGCCTGACCCCGCTCGTATCCCGAAAGCAGAGATGGTAAAAATCTGGCCGTGGCCCAGCCTATCTTCCATGCATCTTCCTCATTCATTTGGTCGGGATAAATGCCCGCTATATTATCAATCTTGAAAATTTTAGAATCCATACTGTAGATTTCCTCATTAAAACAGATTCTTTTAGTTCTTGGCCAATTTATGCAAAAAGACAATTAGGTCCGCTAAATACTATATACTGAAAATATTTATGATGTCAACAGTGAACCTCATCGATATTCTTACAGTCCGAAAGTCAGATACAAAACTTTCCATTGTACTCCAATGGAAACCGGATTAAGCCCGTGGTGCCTTTAGTAACTCTCTTATACTGTCCATAATTGCTCGTCCCTTGGACAGGAGTTGCTCTTTCTTTTCGATAAGGTTAGATTCCGTGACCGAGCTGTCATGTAGCTGGATGTGAAAACGAAGCGCATTTCCAGTTCCTGAGGGCCTGATTGTAATATGCTGAAGTTTTTCCTCGTCAAAGAAGAAACGCACACCTTCGTCTGGAAATTGAAAGTCATTAGTCGGTGGATAGATAGCATCGTATTTTCCTGTTCGATAGATACAGGCTGATTTGACAGGAAGGCCCGCAATTTTTAAATCGCCCCTCGAAGCAAGTTGGAAACAGTTAATTGCTCTCAGCAAAATCGCTTTTTTAAGCCGGTCTCCCTCAATGCCGGGGTATTCACCATCAAGCGGGTCCGGCTCGTAAAGGTTTACGAATAAACCAATATCCGGGTCAAGGTATATATGTTTGTCCAGTAGTTCGATGAGGCTGGTTCCTTGCTCTTTGGCCCATGCAGCGATTTCCGCAATTAACAGAGCGGCGAAAGTTCCGTCTTTATCACGAACGTGGCCGTTAATCCCAAGAGACCGCCCGTCCGGAGGAGGACCTCCCAGGATAGAAAAACCATTGCTCTGTTCCATCGCTCCGACATTGATAGACCGCTTGCCGCTTTCCATGGCTTCACAGTCACAAACGAAAGGATGACACAAGTCGGTATGAGTCTGGTCTCGACCATCAACAAGGTCTAAAATTTCATTTTCCTTGTTATTCCAAACGTCCCGAGTCGCTGCCGCCAACGCCGCAAACCCAACCCAGGTTCTGACTACACCAAGTCCATGTTTGCGAGCCAGATGGGTGATACTATCTGAAGTTGTGTTAGACAGAGTCACAAATTTTTTGTCGGCATCCTCAACCTGACCATATTTTTCAATATTTCTGTGAAGTCGATACCAGAGAACAAGCGCCCACATATCGTCGGCCGGAAGGAGGTAATAATCCTCTCCGCCGTGAAGATGCCGTTGGTTCTCAGGTAATTTGACAACAACACCACACCGGTCCGCATCTGGGTCGGTGCTAATGAGAATATCTATGTTTTCGAACTTGCCGGGATATTCACTTTTAAATGCCTCTACGGCAATTTTAGCTGCCCGTGGGTCTCCTGGGTCCGGCTGTTGTTCACGTCCAGGCTCGCTGCAAAAGGATGGAAACAATCCATTAAGGTCGTTCAAACCGTTATGCGTGATTATTTTAATATCGGAAAATCCAACCTCTCTAAGGAGTCTGGGGACAGCCACATTACCCGACCCGTGAAAGGCGCAATAGGCTATTCTCAATGGATTTGGAGATGAGCCTTGTCGGTCTGCAAGGTCTCTTGTCAGTAGAAAGCTTTTGACATGGTCACGGTGTTTCTTATGAATATTTAATAGATAGTTTTCTTTGCCTGCATAGTTATATCCTGGGACAGTCTCTGGGCCTCCAAGAAACCACAGCTTTCCATCCGGAGCTTCACTGAAAGGACAAAGGCGAATCTGCTTTGGTTCTGAAGTTGCTATATACTTCTCATACATCTCGTCTCGCTCTTCGGGATCGAATTGCGAACCATTACTACACGATAATTTGTAACCATTATATCTATAATCATTGTGGCTGGCGGAAATGAGAATGCCAACATCTGCCTTGATCGCCTCGTGCGGAATCGCAAAAGTTACTTCCGGATAGGGACAGGGGGAATCGAAAAAATATACTGTATATTCATAAGCTAAGAATAATTGAGCGACAAGCGCGGCTAAGTCGTGTCCTCTTATACGGCTGTCGTATCCGATAACTACTTTCTCGAATGGTGGTTGTTGGTCTTTTCCAAACCGAGCCACACCCACTGAGGTCAATAAGAAAACTAAATCGTTAATAGTATTTGGACCCTTTAGTATAGGTGCGCCTATTCCCTCATCTTTTAATCGGATAATAGATTGCTTATCGAATGCCATCATTCCTCTTATCCCTCCGGTGCCGAAGCGAACAGACTGTCGAAAGGCATTCACGATATTCTCCCATTGCCCATCCTCAATAGTATTGCAAATTCCTTCCTTCAGGCGAGGTGAAATGATGTCGATTTTTTCATTCTCCAACCATTTTTTAAGATTAGGAAAAGTATGTTCCTTAGCTTCATTGTACAATTGCTTATCAATCCGGTCATCGTTCAGTGCTTCTTCAAGATATTCAGATATCTTGACATGAGCCTTTTCAATAG
>CAZJIR010000434.1:0-2786 GCA_964546095.1 uncultured Pirellulales bacterium | reverse complement strand
GATATCTTTTGTGTTATCCTCGCCCTGAAGTATCCTATTGCCGGCCTTTGCCAACAACTCAATAAATGGGTATCTGCTCCGGTGACGCTTTTTAATTTGCTCAAAAACCGCCAGCGTTACAGATTTGCCTGCCGGTGTAATTCGAAAGGTATCCGTCATCAGGTCACACTTAGGATAAAATCCAACATCGCTGCCTGTATTGTTAGTAAGCGTTAGAATCGTGTACCAGAATCGCCTGGGCATGTTATTATTACTGCCAGGCATAACAATCTGCTGGGGATGGCTAAATTTTACATCAACTGTCCACTGGCCCGGAGCGGGGACGATAGCCGGCTCAGGTGCAGCCATACATACACAGGCTATTAGGGCAGAGATCGACAAAATACCATAAACAAAACTTTTCATCTTATGGCCCTCATCAGAAATTGATACAAATTGTCCTTGTGAAACCAGAATGAGCGTTCCAAATCCTATTTTACACTAAAAACGTCTAAAAACCAAGAAGATTTTGCACATTATCTGAACTATTGTAGCAAAAATGAGAGTAATGGCGTTAGGTTGTGGAAATTAGGCAATATGGGTAAGTGTGAGGTAGTTGGAAAGAGGCAAAAGTTCCGATAAATCCGGAACAATTCGTTCAAAAACAGAAATATTCAAGCTCTTCAACCACAGATTACATTAGTAGCCAACTGGTTAATTTGGTTAACATGCCTAAAACGAAGAAAAAAGCTATAGATGAGCTATAATCGACAAGTTCAGCATCTTTGAGCATAACGATAATAAGCATATTGTTCTTGACGTGAAGGCGGTTGATTTTGTATAAATATCATTATCAGGGCTAATACTACCAGAGACAGTTATGCGCTGATTTTAATTTTCCGACACGTAGCGTTTTCAAGTTTTCAAATACAAATAGAGGAGGAATACGATGTGTAAAAAGCTGATTTGTTTGATTTCTTTTGTTCTTTTTCTAAGCGTGTCAAGTAGTGTATGCGCTGATTTAGCGGGCCACTGGACTCTCGATGAAGGCTCAGGCGATATCGTTCATGATTTGAGCGGTAACGGCAACGATGGCACGTTCGTAGGAAATCCCGAGTGGATAGATGGCGTAAGGGGTGGTGCACTAAATTTTGACGGAGAGTCCTACGTTGATTGCGGCAACGATGACAGCCTGGACATAACCGGTCCCATCTCGATAGCAATCTGGATAAAACCGCTGGTAGGTGACGATGTAGAGACCGCGCCTTTAAGTAAGGCGGATTCGGCTTTAGGCTGGAGCTGGCAGCTTCGGTACGGCTGGCTGAGCCCCGTGCCTTATATGGGCTTCCAGTTTAACGGGACGGGCGCAAGAGTATGGGTCTATGTCCAACAGGACCTGCCTCTGGATGAGTGGTACCATATTACCGCCTCGCATGACGGCAGTACGGTGAAATGCTATCTCGATGGAGAGGAAACCGATTCGGCCCCCATGACCGACTTTGCCGGAGGCCCATCCCATCTGCTAATTGGTTCGGATGGATGGAGAAGCGACTGGATCGGCGCAGTCGACGAAGTCAAAATCTATGACCACGGCTTGTCAGTGCCCGAGATCATCGGCATCATAGAAGGCGAGGTGCCGCCATACGCCTTTGGCCCCGAACCAAAAGATGGTGCTGTGTATCCGAATACATGGACGATCCTCACCTGGAAGCCCGGCCCTTTTGCGGTCTCACACGATGTTTACTTAGGCGATAATTTTGTTGATGTGAACGAGGCCACCCCAGATTCGGATGTGTTTAGGGGCAATCAGAGTTTAGCATTTTTAACCGTAGGCTTTCAGGGATATCCTTATCCAGACGGCCTTGTTCCGGGTACGACCTACTATTGGCGCATCGATGAGGTGAATGAAGCAGAACCAAATAGTCCGTGGAAAGGCCCTGTATGGAACTTTACAATTCCGCCCAGGAAGGCTTATAATCCCTTGCCTGCTGACGGAGCTTTCTTTATTGACACGAATGTAGTCCTGAGCTGGGATGCAGGTTTGGGTGCAAGAGTACACAATATTTACTTTGGTGACAATTATGCCGATGTGGAGGCCGGCACCGGTGATACTAACAAAGGGGATATTGGGGATACAACCTATACTCCCGGTACTCTGGAATTGGAGAAGACTTACTACTGGCGGGTTGATGAATTCGATGGAGACCAAACGCATACGGGTGACGTTCTGAGCTTTACTACCGCAGGCGTTGGCGTAGGTTTACGAGGAAATTACTACATAGGCAGGGATTTAAGTAATCTCGCGCTGGTTCGTGTGGACCCTCAAATAGATTTCAACTGGGGTGAAAACGCGCCGGATGAGGCGGTTGGCGACGATAACTTCTCAGTAAGATGGAGCGGCGAGATTGGGGCTCAGTATAGTGAGACCTACACCTTCTCCACGACCAGCGATGATGGTGTACGTTTATGGGTGGGCGGCCAACAAATTATTAACAACTGGGTGGATGGAAATAGTGAAGATACGGGAACCATTGACCTTGTCGGAGGGAATTCTTATAGCATTGTGATGGAGTATTATGAAAGCACCGGTAACGCAACGGCACAGCTTAGCTGGGAGAGTTCCCACACACCAAAGCAGCTTATTCCAACGTATGTCCTGTCACTGCCGATAAAGGCCGGCAGTCCGAATCCACCTAATGGTGGTGTGGACGTGAAACAGACAGTGACTTTAAAGTGGGCGGCCGGGGAAAATGCAGCTTCACATGAGGTCTATTTCGGCACTGATGAGGAGGCGACGAGAAACGCCA
>CAZJIR010000433.1:0-2790 GCA_964546095.1 uncultured Pirellulales bacterium | reverse complement strand
TGATAAGAGCACAAGAACCATCAAAACAAGCATTGAGATTACTCTGTTATTCATTGTTTCTCCTTGTTAAAAAACAGGTTCCACGCTTCCGTCTTCGTTAATCCTGGCTAAGATTATTCGTTGCGAGTCCTCGTTTCGGACTTTTATATATTCACCGACTCGGCCATCCTGCATGGCTTTTCCGATAGCTGTAATCAGGAATCCCGGCCTTTCAATTCGAATCACAACTTTTTGATTGCGTTTGGCGATGATTGGAGACTTGACCGGGCCTAACATGTGCGGACGAAGAGCGGTATTTGCTGGTATCTGACGTTTGGTAATGAGGCCATAGGGTGGTTTCCAGTCAGCAGGCTCAGGATATTTCGATGTAGTCTTTACTATCTTGATATTTTCAGAACTGATAACTGCACCTGCAGGAATATTCACCTTTGCAACTGCCTGCCGGCGATTGTATTTCAGTCCAAAAATTACCTTACGTACTCCGATATTTTTACCTTTAGAAAGCACCGCAATTTCAACAATTCCCTGGTCTTTTACTCTGTTCAGGGCTAATCGAGGTGAAAATTCAATGTCTTTGCTCTCTCCGGAAATGATAAAGTCCTTGGGTATCCGTATTGGATTGAATTCGCAAACCGAAGTACAGGGAGGATATTTTTCCAGAAAAGAACTTGCCAGCTTAACAAATTCACTACTACTAATGCTTTGCTCTTGCTTTTGTACAGTTATTTTTTCTGCGCCGGTTAATGTTATCTTTGATGCAGGAATTCCGTTGCATACCAATCTGCTTAAAACCATTGCTCTGTCGATGGTTATCTTTTGTCCCGGTGTTGATATCCGCCCCAATTCGATTTCATTCGCCTTCGCTACAAGGGATTCTTTGCCTCTAATTATACTAACCTGGCCAAGGCTTAAACAATTGTCTTTGATTGTAACTTCCCTTGGCAGGTAAACCTGGAGGGTAGAATCTTCCTTTGTGCTATTGGCATTGCTGTTTACCGGTACTAACAGACATATAATTAAGAAAATGTTAACTGTTTTATTACTCATAATGGTCTTTCGCTTAGAACCTTGCTATTTGATTTGCCTGTCTTAGCATTTCGTCTCCCGCTCTAATCGCACGGGAGTTCGTCTCGTATGCTCGTTGGGCGGTGATAAGGTTGACAAGTTCGGTTATCATCTGAACATTAGATTTTTCCAGAAATCCCGATTGGATAGTGCCGAAACCACTGTCTCCTGCGGTTCCGGTCGTGGGTGTGCCGCTTGCATCAGTTTGTGACCACAGATTTTCACCCTCACTGGAAAGGCCTGCTGGGTTTGGAAAACGTGCTAATTCGATGGTTCCTACAACTGATTGTGTTCCTGAAGAGTCGGTAATATTTACACCTCCATCCTTACCGATATCAATAGAAGCATAGTCCGTTGGAATGCTGATAGCTGGTTCTATGCGGAATCCGCTGCTAGTAACTAATTCGCCATCGGCATTCGTTTGCAGCGAGCCATCGCGCGTATACATTATATCACCGCTTGGTGTACTTACCTGAATGAAGCCGTCTCCTGAGATGGCTATATCACGTGGGCGGCCGGTATTTTGAAGCTCTCCGCTGGTAAAAACTTTTATGGTAGCTGCTGTTCGGACCCCACTACCAATTTCTAGACCACTGGGAGATTTCAAACCTGAGACCACTTCTGCACCGGCGTCTTTCAACTTAATGTAAAGCAAATCTTGAAAAGCAACCTGGCTGCGCTTAAAACCCGTGGTATTGATATTTGCAAGGTTGTTAGCAATCATATCCACCATTGTCTGCTGGGCTGTCATGCCTGTCGCTGAAGTGGAAAATGCTCTTAACATAATATTGTTCTCCTTATTTTAGTAGTTTGTTTGTCCCGCACCTATTGAGTTAAAGCTTGTGCTTCATAGGTGAAGTTTGTTTTTAAGCCATGGCTACGCCTATAATACTATTAGCAGTCTCCATATTAGCTGAAACGAACTTCATATTTGCTTCGTAAAGTCTGGACACCATTATCATATCAACTAATTCATCTATGAGCTTGACGTTGGATGTTTCCTGATGGCCCTGTTTTACGATTATGTTTTCAGCTTCGACCGGTGTTATATTTTCGTCCGGCATCAGGTAACAGTTCTCTCCATTTGGCACAAGTTTGTCTTCATTGTCTTGGAAATCTACCAATCTGAATTTCCCGATGTTTACTCCACCGGCGCTGATGCTTCCGTCACTTGAGACATTCAATTGCGAGATTCCCACATCATTAGGTATAGTGATTGGACCGGCTTGGCCTGCTACAGTTCTTCCCTGTAAATCCGTTATTTGACCATTTTGGTTTTTACTGAATATGCCGTTGCGAGTGTAAAGCGGACCATTGGGTGTTTCTATCACAAAGAATCCGTTACCGTATAGAGCAAAATCCAAACCTCGACCAGTTTCGACAACACTGCCCTGGGAAAAATCAAATGCAGATTCCAGATCGATACTCCCCGGCGTGTATGTTTCTGTCCCTGTCCCTTGTGCGTCAAGTGATTTTGAAAATGCGTTGCATCTGCGCTTGAATCCGATTGTGCTTACGTTGGCCAGATTATGCGTAATTATTTCAAATTCCTTTGTTAACGCATCAATACTGGTACTAACCTGGTCTGTAATCTCTGACATTTCAGACTCCTTGCAGAACGACCGGCTCCGAAACTTTTTCTTCTGTATTTATGGAATCCGGAGTACCTTGGTGATTTTCATTACTTTTTATCGAAGCTGCATTTTTAGATCTAATAAGCTCGCT
>CAZJIR010000432.1:0-2791 GCA_964546095.1 uncultured Pirellulales bacterium | reverse complement strand
GGTCCTTGAGATGGCCAAAAAACTCCTCGCCGGGTTCGGAATGCTGGAGAAGATGTGCGTATGAGAAATAAAAAAATTTTTAAAAAAATCGAAATTTTCTCTTGAAATAGAAATGAGTGACCCTATAATACAGAGTACTCTGCAATATTAATTATGTTAGGAGTTATAATCATGGATATAACACAAGAAGATGCCCGGGAATCTCTAAACCAGGTACAGGACATTTCTGTCCGTATGCGCAGGGCCATAGCCTCAAACCATGCAAGCGGCTTGTTGATTCTATGGGGCTCAATATGGAGCATTGCTTCTATTGGTACCCACTTTCGCCACGAATGGGCCGGTTATATATGGACAGTACTTGATGTGGTAGGTGTCGTTGGCACAATTTTGATAGTTCGAAGTCGGCTCCAAATTGCGAATATAAAAAGAATTGGACAAGCTAAAAAGATTGTTTGGCGTATCTTCGGGTTGTGGGCAGCTCTGTTTGTCTATATGGGAATTTGGCTTTATATGCTCAAACCTGACAACGGAATGCAAATGAATGCGTTTATATGTACGGCCTGCATGTTTGCTTATATTGTTATTGGATTATGGTTCGAGGGCTATTTTATGGTCTGGTTGGGCCTGGCTGTCACGGGCGTAGTACTTGCGGGACTGTATCTGGTGCCACACGGTTATTATAGCCTGTGGACGGCTGTATTCGGCGGTGGCACAGTTCTTGGTGTTGGGTTGTACATTAGAAAATTTTGGAAATAAAAAAATGGCTGAGCTTGATAAAGTCATACATCAGCCCGTGCGGCTGCAAATAATGTCGTCACTGGTTGCTCTGGATGTCGGTGAGCAGGTTGACTTCGTGTATCTGCGTAAAATCCTGGACCTTACGGATGGTAATCTTGGTGCACATTTGAATAAGCTTGAAGATGCGGGTTATATAAAGATTAAAAAGACTTTTGTCGAGCGTAAGCCGCGTACTTTCGTTAATGCCACGGGGAAGGGGCGCGATGCTTTCGATGAGCACATTGCCGCGCTAAAGAAAATCATCGCGGGGCCAAAAAAGTAAACAATGTAATAAGAAATAGAAAGTCATAACGAATAAGATAAGTTTAAATGAAGGAAAGGGTACTAAAATGCGAAGAGTAAAAATGTGGTCTCTGTTATTAGTGGTAATAGCGATGATGGTTGTCGGTGCAATAGAGCTTTTTGCCGAACAGACTACAAACAAACTTAATATTACAATTCGACAGTCGCAGCCGCAAACCGTTATTTATACTGTCTATCGTGGAAGTTATGAAAAGATAGGCCTGTCTATCATAAAACTATTCGCTCTGGCAGGCCAAAAAGGGATATATCCGCGAGGCCAACTCTCGTGTGTTTATTTGAATAATCCCGGATACGTTTCAAGCGAGCATCTTCTAACGGAGATTCGCATTCCTGTAGGCGAAGATGCCTTGAAGCTTGCCGGCACGTTGGGTGAAATGACCGATGTTAAGGCTCTGCCGGCTATGGAAGTGGCAGTTGCCGAAAAACCAGTGGGACTGACTGATCTTAGTGCTCTTTATAATGACCTTTATAGCTGGATTGCCAAACAAAATTATAGAACCACTGAAAACGCCTGTGAAAAATTTCTTAGTGGTGGTATGTCGGGAAACTACGCACAAATGAAATCTGAGATTATGATTCCTGTGAGGAAGCTCTCCGGAAACGAAGATTAATGTGGTTTTACCGGATTATTAGGGCTTTGTATGTGGATTACTCTTTAATTTGTTTGTTGCGGTATTGGATATAGCCTTGTCGCATTGCTATATAGGATTCCAGAGAGGCGGCCTTGAAGTCTTCATACTCGCCGATGTGGAATGAGCCCTCGTTTGCTATCCTTGCGCCGGATATACCTGCAGAAGTTTCCCAGGGTTCCACGTATCGCACGGGATTGAGAAACATATCACCCAACATACCCAGAGAATCCCGCACGTTCGATGGGCCGAACAATGGCCAGACAATATAAAAGCCATCGCCCATACCATGTACTGCTAATGTCTGGCCGAGGTCTTCATCGACAGGCTCCAATTCGTATTTATCTCTGGCCGGGTCACCAAATCCGAGAACACCAACCGTACTGTTGACCAAAAAACGGCGCAGCTCAGTATCGGCGGAATCTCCTTTGCCCTGGAGCAGGCAGTTTACGTAACGGGCAGGTGTTGTGAGATTATGGAAAAAATTCCTTATGCCGATCCGGGCCGGCTCCGGTATAGTCGCTTTGCAGACCTGGGCACAGGGTTTTGCAACCCAGAAATAAAGCACATCGTTCACACCGAACATTAACCGATTAACAGGTTCCAGCGGGTCGGCCACCTTGACTATCTGTTCGGCTATTTCATCTTCCAGTAAATCGAATTCGTCATCGGCAAACGCTTCATCAGTGTTGTTAGGGTCATTCAGGGCATTTTGTAGAGCTGTTGAAAATTTTGCATTGTTGTTGGATGATGTGCAGCCAGCGATTAAGACGGTCAGGATGACAATATACCAAGCCTGTAGTTTCATTTATTTGTTCTCAGCGATTATGCCAGTTTCTTTTAATAACATCTTATCGTAATTATTTCGAACTTCAAGTCTCTTTGCCGAAAGGTTTCACAAGAATCAGCATTTGCGGCAGGAGAGTAAGGGCGGCAAGAAGCGCAATCAACATGACTAATCCGATTAATAGGCCGAAATAAACACTGGGTATAAAATTAGATAGAACAAGGATGGAAAAACCGATGATGTTTCCTTTCTCATCAACTTTTTCCATTATTGC
>CAZJIR010000431.1:0-2811 GCA_964546095.1 uncultured Pirellulales bacterium | reverse complement strand
CCATAAAAAGCATCCGTTTTGAATGACCCGTTATTATCAGCTTTGCCTGAAATCTGGGTCCACCACTTATTAAAAACAAGGTCGCGATAAGCCAACGCCTGAGGGGTAGGTGTCCAGTCCCTTTTCCACATGGCCGACTTTGGCTGCCAGTGAGCACCTTCCCAAAAGCCCCACATCAAAATTGCTTCGACGTTGGGGCATGCAAAGTAAATTGGAAAAAGTTTTCGAAGCTCATCGACACGGGTTTGTTCATCATCATAGATAAAAAGACATTCTGTGATTTTAATCGGCAAATTGAATTTTGCGAGCTTATCGAGAGTTCTTTGAACACGCACGGCAGGAGTAATAGTAGGGATTGAATGGGCGAGGTGGCCCTGGCAGCCAATACCATCGATGGGGACGCCGCTTGCAAGAAGGTTTTCTATTTGAAGTATAAAAGTATCGGCGTTGTAGCCTATATCAAGAACACCATAATCGTTTACATACAGTGTGGCATTCGGATTTCCCACTTTGGCCGCAAGGGCCATTTCGTTGATAATGCCGTAACCCAGGCGATGACGGAAAAAGTCACCATGAATCATTTCATTGTTCAGGTCAAACTCTTCAATTCGACCCTTAAAATGTTTTGTGACATCAATCGCACGACGGACAACCGCTGCTCGAAGCTGGTCGTGAGTTAGTGGTTTTAACCAGGACATGATGTATTTGTCTTTGGCCCAGAAGATGCAGTGGCCCCGCATGGGTATGTTACGTTCATGACAGAGTTCCCATATTCTGTCCGCCTTATAATAATCAACAACACCTTGCTCTACCTCGCAGTCATACCATTTTAAGGCATTTTCATGGACGGCATAATTGAAATTCTCAGACAGAATCTTCAGATACATCTTTCTGTCGTACGGAGACATGGCACCCTCGGTCTTTTCAACAAGTTGATTTGCAATTGCCGTACCGAATAAAAATTCGTGACGTACCTGCCGGACCTTAACATCAGCGCCCGGGGTGGTCTTTACGATGATATCGCCCATTCGGATTTCCGCTATCCGGGCGTTTATGGCAGATGGTGTTATCTTTGCGGCGATATCGTCCTGGGCAAAACAAACAGAAACAATAAGTGCTATAAAAACCGGAAGTAAGAATCTTGACCTGGCGTTCATAATCCACGCTCCTTATTTAAATTTGATTATCATTTCTGTCCACCAACCAGCCGGCTATCTTTACATATATACCGAAGAAAGTCAAGCCAAATCAAGACATTGAGGACAAATGGTGGGGCAAGCAAACACTACAAAATACATTAAATGCGAAGCACAAATATCGAAATCCCAAGCAAGCATAAATTAACAAAATACGACATTCAAAAAGTTTACAAATGCGCTCCAGCCGGACAAACCCCACCATAGAAATATGAGGACAAGCTCAATAGGGCCTGTGTTTGAACCTGGGATGGGGCCGCTCTGGCATGTGGCGACGAGCATCGGGATGATGCGGGTGTCCCGGCCCAATGGGCAGATGTCGCGGGGAAGTTACAACTACTGTGTGGCGCGCGTGCCTATGGCGATGCTCTTCGACCACAACACAGCCGGTAAGGGACATTGCCAGTATTGCAACTATGATTGTTACTATGAGCGATTTCATTTTAGTACTCCTTTCCGTATCTGTTTGTTGGTTTTAACATTGTTGATAATTGCATCTCTATAGATTTAAGGCAGTAGAAGGGAAGGGAGTAACGAAATTTTATGGTATTAAGATTTCAAATTTCTGATTGTTTTATGGAAAAGATTATAGATACAATTTCGAGCGAGTTGAGAAACCTGTATCTCAACCAGATTTCTCCACTTCGTCCCTTCGGGACTCTGGTCGAAATGACACGCGGTCTTTTCTACAAAGCTATTTCTGATTCAAGATTTGGGGGAAATTGGAATGGCAATTGTTAATAGATGCCCCGGCCCTTTGAAACTCGATGGATTCAGCGATGTCGCTTACTCGTGGACAGGCGTGCAGCGATATATCCCCAAGCGATACCTGATACAGCGCCTACGGCATGGGCCATATTCGCGACGGGGCCTACAAGGCCGGTCAAACAAACAAAAAACCAGATAATCATAAAGTGCACGGTCTGTCTTTGGAGACGTAGATTGGAGGCGGGATTAAACTTACCCTGCATCCAGACATACCCCAACAGGCCGTATACGACACCGGACATGCCGCCGAACAGAGGGCCACTGACCAAAAATTGGGCCACATTGGACACTGCAGCAATGACAAATCCCAATAACAATAACATCCACCAACCCTTATAGGCCTCAATAATGCTACCCAGATCTCTTAACCAGAGCATATTGAAAAGTATATGCAGGATGTTAAAATGCAGGAACATGGGGGTAAAAAGCCGCCATACCTGACCGTGACGAATTTCAGGCAAATCAGGTTGCCAGTAAATATAATCACCTTCCTCTCGGTACTCAGTGATTAACAATGGCTTAACGAAATATTCATTCTCGCCCAGATATGTAAGGACCGCCACAACAATACTGATGCCGATAAGAATGATCGATACAATGCCCAGTGGGACAGGGGGTTTATAAAAAAGAGTTCGGCCGTCAATCACACGAGAACGTTTGCCGGTCTGAGTTTTTTGGTCGTGTTTTTTCTTCATTGATGCTGCATGGGCACTCGTGACGAAGCTTGGATCGTCGGGACTTTGACTAAACTGTTCTAATAGTGACTTGGCCTTTTCGATACAATTCTCGTCTAGAATCCAGATTTCCCAACGACCACTGGCGTGCTGCTCAATCTCGCTCTCAATAT
>CAZJIR010000430.1:0-2812 GCA_964546095.1 uncultured Pirellulales bacterium | reverse complement strand
AACGAGCTGACCTCTTCTTTAATTTTCTTAACCTCATCTGATTTTTCAGGAAAATAGTACCTAAAAGCGACTCCATCATTCGAGACCTGAAAAATCACATCCATTTTACTGCCGGATGAATTTCTTAAATGAAAAATGCGTTTGTTACCTGTATAGGAACAAACACGCTTCTTCCCGTGTATCATCTCATAATCAGTTTTTACAGTCTCAATACGCGATGCAGATTCCAGCGAAAGATTTTTCGAGAAATCTTCATCTTCCCTGATTATTCCCAATTGAGATTGCCGAAGGATAGTTGTCCCTGAGAACTCAATTCGGTAACACGGCTTCTGCTCATTGGATATCCAGAAGTATGCAGTAATCTTCCCATCAGGACTGCTAATTGAATATCCATTTTCTCCTGCGGAACATATTCCAAAACTAAATATACAAAGCAGCAAGACAGATGTCTTACAACTATTACTAAACCTTAGAGTGTTTAAAAGTTCCATAAAACGTAGCCCTCTTATGTTAAAAATCTACAGCCCCCTATTCCACCTCAAGTACTACTACCGACTTAGAAGGTATTTCAGCAACAATCAAGTTGCCCTCAATACTCAGCCCGGTCAGGACGGTTGGTTTAACAACATCAGGACTCTCAAAGGTATTGTGGTCCGTTATCTTTTCAGCGGTCAACACCCGTCCGGCGACTTTGGTGGGTTCCAAACCATCCAACATACAAGACAGCTTGATGTCCTGATTAGGATTGAGATTACAAATCGAAATGTGAACGATTCCTGACGCATCTTTCGAGACTGAAGTTACTAATGAGGGTAATTTCTCCCTTCCGTATTTATAGCCCTGACAAAATACATCGCTCGGCAGTAATGTAGCTCCCTGGTGTACTTTGAACATCTCAAACACATGATAGGTGGGGGTGACAATCATTTGCTTACCTTTGGTCAGAATCATGGCCTGCAACACATTATTGGTCTGGGCGATGTTGGCCATCTTGACACGCTCGCAGTAAGTATTGAACACATTCAGGAAGATACCGGCCGAGACCGCATCGCGGAGAGTATTTTGCTGGTACAGAAAGGGTGGATTCGTGCCCGGCTCGGCGTCCCACCATGTGCCCCACTCATCCACATACATCGCTACACGTTTACGCCGGTCATGCTTGTCCATTACCTGAATATTTTGAGCAATGAGCTCGTCCACGCCCAGGGTGTTCTTCATCAGCACAAACCATTCCTTTTCATCGAATCTTGTAGCACTTCCCTTATCGGTCCAGTTGCCACTGCCGCGCACATAGTGGTGCAAACTGACAGCATCCATGTGGCGTGCTGCCTTTTCCATAACCACGTTCATCCAATGCAAATTCAAACTACCCGGACCACACGCAATCTTAAGAATTCTATTGCCCGAGTAACTGCGAACATAAGTTTGAAAACGGTTATACAAATCCGCGTAATATTCCGCCGTCATATTACCGCCACAACCCCAGTTCTCATTTCCAACGCCAAAATAGCGGACACGCCAGGGCTTTTCACGGCCATTAGCTCGTCGCAGATTTGCCATTTCACTATCACCGTCGAAAGTCATATACTCGACCCAATCCTGCATTTCTTCAACCGTGCCGGAGCCGACATTTCCGGCAACATACGCCTCACAGCCCAACATCTCACAAAGGTCTAAAAATTCATGCGTACCAAATTGATGATTTTCTGTAACCCTACCCCAATGTGTATTAATCATTTTGGAACGTTTATCACGAGGGCCGATGCCCTCTTTCCAATGATACTCATCAGCAAAACAACCGCCCGGCCAACGCAATACGGGGATATTTATCTTCTTGAGAGCCTCCACCACATCGGTTCGGATACCCCGTACATTGGGAATGTCCGAATCCTCACCAACCCAAAATCCCTCATATATACACCGGCCTAAGTGCTCGGCAAAGTGGCCGTATATCTCCGGCGAAATGCGTTCTCTGCCCTGATTCACATTCACCACCAACTTGTTGGCCTCACTCGAGTCCGGCAGGATATGCGTTTTAGCAGATACATCCGTTAATAATCCGCCCAACATCAATGTAACAATAACAAATGTAAGTTTCTTTCTACTCATTACAAAATCTCCTTAAAAAATTTATCATTGACTAAAAGTAATTTTTTCAACCTCACAGTTTTTACAAACATGCTTTAAAAAATCATCCCCAAAATCTTATTTATGATAGTTATAATCTGATCCATACTGCTGGTGTCTTATATTATCACTTCCTCCAGTCGCCCAGCACCTTACTGAACCTCGATTTCAACAAACGCTCTTTTAAGTCCATCCGAACTCGCCTCCAGCTTTATCTTGCCAGACTCGCGCTTCGATTGAATAATTGCCAGCCCCCTTCCCTGATAGGTTTTGTGCACCCGGTCCTTTGGGTCTTCAAGACTGTTAAGGTTGCCGTTTTCAATTCCAATGATATCACCAGGCCCATTTATTTCGAACTTTAGCTCATGCTGCGCATCAGGGACACGTACTCCTTTTTCGTCCACAATTTGAAATTCCAAATGGCAAATATCCTTACCATCTCCACAAATTCGGGTCACATCCGGCGATAATTTTATCCGGCTCGCAGGTCCCGCCGTTCTTAAAACATAATTGCAAACGGCACTTTTATTCTTAAGCCCAACTGCCTTAAGGATTCCAAGCTCATAAGGGACCTGCCAGCTTAACACGCCTTGTCTGGCCTCTGAAAGTTGCCTAGTTCCAATCAGCTTATCGTTAAGAGTCAGCGACACTTCAGGGCAGTTCGTATAACAAACGATGTTAACTG
>CAZJIR010000429.1:0-2817 GCA_964546095.1 uncultured Pirellulales bacterium | reverse complement strand
GGTCTCGAACGTTCATGCCGCTGCTGTTATCAGCGATAACGACAAACAGATTAGCACCGGATTTGGCGCGTCTTCCAATCCATAAGGGTTCAATTAGACATAACAGCAACAACAGGATACCTAAAAATCTGAGGCATGAGGCTATCTTATGAACAGCGCCTAACTCCACTGAGCGCCGATATGACCAAAATAATAGTATAACGGTTACTATTAAAACCGGAACGGCCAACCAGACCCAGGGACTTATGGGGATAATTATTGACCCAAGCAATATCATCAGTTGCCACCTCCCAGGTTTTCATAATACCTTCGAACCAGTTCGGCAAAACGGTTGGGTACCGGGTCGCGGTCTATGGGTACAAGGGCATCATCCGACTGGAGCTGAGCTAGCTTATCGCTGAGACGTTTATGCAATTCGGTCAATGGATTTATGATTTGCTGCCGGACTAAATTCCACTGTGGCTCTTCACCATGACGCATGAATTCAGCCCGGATAGTACGGGCGCGACCTCGGATTCTTGCTACTTCGTCACGTAACTCCTGTTCATTCAATATCTCTTCGACATCACGAAGTCTGTCGGACCATTGTCTGAAATCTCTGCCTGTAAGTGGACCGTTCGGCTCAATCACGTCCCATTGTCCGGATTGATTACCGCCCCAGCCGTTCGGCTCGGCTCTCCCATCAGGATTGTCTCTGGCGGTGCCGGAATTAGCTGTTTGCCTTTGTGAGCCATCGCGTGTTGAACCTCGTTGTTGAGCACTGTTGTTATTAGAATCTTCGGGGCGATTTCCACTTGTTGGTGCGGTTGCAGAAGCTCTGCCGTCCTGCGTCTGTTCTGTGGTTTGCCTGTCTTGGCGTTCATCGCTGGCATCGGATTGAGCAGTCCGGCGTGGCTGATTGGGGTCACCAGTTCCTCTTTGACCTTCATTGCTGGCACGGGCAACCTCGTCATCAACCTGTTTAATCAGTTCGTCGAGTTGTCGTTGGGCCAGGCGCAGCGAATCGGCCTCGTCGCCGAGTACGCTTCTGGAGGCTTCTTCGACTCCTTGCCTGATGTTTTCGATACCTTCTCCGGCCTGTCGTTCAATCTTCTGTGCTTGCGGTAAGAAGTTATGTTTGAGCAGCTTGCCGGTTTCCTCAAGGGCTTTGTCAATATTGTCGGTGCTTGCCCTGCGTAATGTATCATAGAGCTTTCTCGAAAGCAGCGGCTCGGAAGTTTCCGCCTGCTCACTGACATTTTTCATTTGGTCAATTAATCCTTTGGTACTGTCTCTTTGTTGGTTGATTCGATCTTCCAGTTCGTGGGACACGGTGGGACCGGTGAGTGTCTTTCGTTCAGAATCTATCTGTTGTTTGATATCATTGGCAATTTCTTTCTCCCGCTGGTCGAGCTGTCGCGCCTCACCAAGCATATTGCGCATCTGCTCGGTAAACTGTCCGGAGGTCCTACGTTGAAATTCATTACGCATTTGTTCGAGTTGACGTTGTGCACGTGTAGTGGAAGTGACAGCCCTTGAAACCATTCCCTGTTCCAGCTCATCAGCCGACTGACGGATTCTTGAGCGGCTCTGGTCAAGCTGCTGTATTGCATCGGCCAGATGTTGGGGATTCTCCGACCTTTCCATTCGCTGTTGGAGTTCGTCAACATCGCCAAGCGCCTCGAGCTGCTCTTCCCTAAGGCGCTTAAGCTCACGGCGGATTTCCTGCCTCTGTTGCTCGTTCCGGGCCTGCTGAAGTGCCGCCTGAGCTTCTCTGAGCCTTTTGCTCATTTCATTCTGCCGTCTTGCCAGGTCACGAAGCCGGTTCAGTACTTGAAGTTCCTCACGTTGAATAGCTTCCTGTTGTGACTGGGCCAAACGCTGCGTCTCGTATCGATTCTCTCTTTGTGTGAGCTCCAAATTTTGTAATTGTTGCTCGGAACGGGGCGAGTGGGCACTACCGCTTCTATTTGCGTTGCGGCTAAGTGCAATCTGATGCTCGCGGTCTCTCAATTTGAGCAGCTCTTGATAGGCCAACTGTTCTGCGGCCAATGCCGGGGTCAGTTCTGTTGCCGAAGTGGATTCCGCCGCTTCAGTTAGATGCTCTAACGATGTTTCCATATGCTTTGTTGCTTCTCGTAGAGTTTTAATCGCGGGCGCATCTTCGGCTTGTGTCAAAGTCGACTGGGCTTGTTGTAGCACATTAGCCTGTGACTGGCGCACGACATCGATGTCTTTTTGATAGCCGTCGACTATACCTGACTGTTCAGCCTCCTGTTTGACATTCCACGTGGCATTGATGATTTGCTTCTGCAATTGAGCAAGCTGCTCGCCTTGTTGGCCTTGCTCACCGCTTTGGCTTTCTCTTTGATTCTGGCTGCGCTGGTCTTGGAATGACTGGCTTTCCCGGAATACCTCTTCAAAGTGTCTTATTTCAGCAAAGTACATGTCGCTTGAGGTTTTACGGATATTGCCGTCCGGACCTACGTCTTTGGCCCAGAAATAGTACGTAAGCAACTGGTCAGGCTGCGCGTTAAGCTCTTCCAGTGTCAGTGTATATTTAATCTGCGGTTCTTCTGATACCTCCGATGGTGTCAATATGATTTCTTTGCTCTGTGTGCCTGCAAGGGTGTAGCTTAGCCCATAGCCGGTCACGCCATAGTCATCTAAGACTTCAGCTTCCAGGCTCAGTTCCTCTAAAGGAGACGCCAGAACATCACGATTGGGAAATATGGGTTTTATCTGGGCGGGGAGGTTCTTGTGGACATCAATTAAAAATCGCGGCGGTATCTTATTCGTCAGGCCCTGAGCGTCGACTAAGTGAAGCTCAAATCGCTG
>CAZJIR010000428.1:0-2818 GCA_964546095.1 uncultured Pirellulales bacterium | reverse complement strand
CTCCTACCTTAGTCATGCCATTTTGCATCCTAAGAAGACAAGGTACTATTGGGAACGATGCTTTATTGTCAACATTAATACATTCTCTGATCCCGAGCAATTTAGCAGGCTCAACACTAATATACAAATTCTGTAATTCCTCCCACGTTTGTTGTTCCATCAAGGGTCTCATTCTGCGTGCTTTTTGCCAATTCTGGTCAATTACAGCCTCCCAGTATTCACTAACGATTCTTTTATACGCATCTTCCATACTAAGCTCGTTGACATCGATTCCGTATGTCGGATCCGTGTTTATTATCTCGGACAATTCTCTATGGTCGAGGACTTTTGTTTCCTCAGGAATATAAAATTCGAAGACGCCATCTGGAAGCGTGGGATTATATGTTATTGCATTGACACTTGCTGCCGGCTCAGCGCCGTAATTCTGGTCCCACGAGAGCTTATAACGGACAGGTAGTTTAGTTTCCACATCAAACTGAATCCACCAGTAATTTGCTCCAATTCTGCTTGGATGAGCGCAGGTGACAAAAACACTATGTTTGCCGGTTTCTTCATCTTCGCCGTATTCTTCCTGCCAATCTTGAGCTTGCTCTTTTATTTCCTCAAAGAAATCACTTCCTAAACATGGAGGGTCTTCAGAGCTTCTGTCCAAACCTTCTGAGATATAGGCGATTTTTTGATTCGGGTAAAATGTCCATGCGTTCGCTGGAAAGTACAAATATGTACTATTCTCTTGCTCCGATACAACCACTACATGCCTGTTCTGGTCATACGGATTAAAATCCCCTGGTTTAAACCTGCCGGCTTCAAAGCGGTAGTAAGCCGATTTAGAGCTGTCTTCAATACTCGGAATAATCCAAGCTTGAAAGTTAGCCTTTTTCGCATCTGCTGTAAGGAAGTATCCGGAAATATGAATAGATTCAATTTCTCTCAGCGTCTCTATTGTTTGTTCGATCGCCCATGTTGGTGTTGTTGATTTATCCAGGACTGTTAATAATATTGCAACAGCGATAACTACCACTGCTGCGGTGGCTAATTTTGTTATTTGACTTTTCATGATTATTCTCCAAGTTTGTAATGGTTGTTGCTTTTGCCGAGATTGCCTTGCCAAAACATGCAGGAGGTCCTGCTCGAGCTTGTCACGATACACAGGATTGGGTGAATCGTCGAATTTAATTCCACGAACGAAATCTTCAAATTCTTTCTCGTTATCAGCCATCTGGTTATTCTCCTGCAAGATAAGTAGCTTCATCGGCGCTTAGTCTCTTACGCAATTTGGCAAGTGCTCTCGCCAACTGGCTGCGAATGGTGCCTGGATTGGAAGCGAGCACCTCGGCAATTTCTGTCAGTTTTAAATTTTCAAAAAACGCAGTGTGATGATAGTTTGGTACCGAGGCTTCAAAGCAAATACAGCCTCTTTTAATTTTAAAACAGCCGTCTTTTTATCTAATTCCCCACAATCAGAAATCTCACCGTTAGTTAACTCACCGGCCATTTTCAACACATTATTTCGACAAGCGGCTTTTCTCAAATAATTGTTTACGGCGTTGGTTGCGATTCTATAAAGCCAGTTGCGAAACTGTTTCTCAGAACCCTCGAAATTCTCAATATTTTTAACAACCTTTAGAAATACTTCCGAAGTAACATCTTCAGCCGCCGTCCTTTCGAACAGTCGATGTACACAGTATCGAAATATTGCATCATAATGCCTGCGATACAAACGAATAAAGTCTGTAGAATCATTACGTGCCTTTTCTGCCGATTGGCTGTCATTATCCACGTGGACTAATCTCCGAAGCTCACTGGTTCCAGCTATCATCACTATTATAAATGCGCAACAGGTAAAAACGTGGCAAAAAATATCAAAAATTAATCATAGAACACACAGATAAAAAAAGCCTTAAATGAGTAGTTGAAAAACCAAATGCTATATGCTATATGCTAAACGCTATGGATAAGTTGTACGGTCTGATATTTGACGTTGATGGTGTAATTGCCGATACAGAGGCAGTTAATGCAAGAGCTTCTATCAAGGTTTTTGCCGACCTGTTCGGTGTTGAAGGTGTTAAACGTAGGGATTTTGAAGCAGGCCTCGGTCGGGGGGCTGAGGAATACGTCAAAGCCGCCGCCAGAGTCCATGGCCTTGAGCTTACTGATGAACAGGTAAAAAAAGCAACACAACTACGCCAGGAATATTTCCTCAATGTTTTAAGCGAAGAACCTTTGCCCTCCTTCCCTGGCGTATTGGAACTCATGAATAAAGCAATGCAGAGGGAAGATTTTAGTCTGGCTATTGCCACATCGGGCACGCTCGAGAAATCACACGCTGTTTTAGAAGCAGCAAAGGTTCCGTATCAAAAGATGGTTTATATTAACGGCAATGATGTTAAGAATAAAAAGCCCAACCCTAAGCTTTTCCTACTTGCTTCTGAACGCATGGGTATCCCTCCCATAAATTGTGTCGTAATAGAAGATGCTCCCAATGGCGTGCAGGCTGCGAAAGCAGCCAGGGCCAAATGTATCGCCGTTACAAATTCAACAACTGCTGCTAATCTTTCCGAAGCCGATTTTATTTGTGAATCCCTTGAGCAGGTAGACCTTGAGCTTATAACTGGACTAATTGAGAAAAATACTTAGCTCCCGGACAAGTCTATCACTTTTGCAGAAGATAATTTCTTCCTTATAATCTCCGCCGCCAGATTGACCCATTTCTTACAGCTGTCAAGTACAACACTATCGCTGGTGGCTACGACCAGGTCAGTTTTTTTCAGTTCGGCATCAGGGTTTAGCAAGAGTTCAATCTCCCAACGCCAGTTGT
>CAZJIR010000427.1:0-2827 GCA_964546095.1 uncultured Pirellulales bacterium | reverse complement strand
TGAAGGAAAAAGTCATATTCTGCTGGAGTGGAGGCAAAGACAGCACATTAGCCCTTTATGAACTACAGAAAAAGGACGACTATGAAATAGCAACCTTAATGACAACAATAACCCGGGATTATGACAGAATCAGTATGCATGGAGTAAGGACAATTTTGCTCGAAATGCAGGCCGAATCTTTGGGATTGCCTCTTAAAAAAGTATTCATTACAAAAGGCACATCTAATGAGCAATATGACCACAAAATGAAGCAAACCCTGACAAAATATTTAGATACAGGCGTATCCTCAGTGGTCTTTGGTGACATATTTCTTGAAGACCTGAGAGAATATCGCGAGAATAATCTATCTAAAATAGGAATGAAGGGAATATTTCCCCTTTGGAAAATGGATACCCCCCTTCTTGCTCGAAATTTCATAGATTGGGGCTTCAAAGCAGTGATTACCTGTATCGACTCGAACATTCTCGATAAAACTTTTATTGGTAAATCCTTTAACGAACATTTTTTATCTGAACTTCCTTCTACTGTTGACTCTTGTGGTGAAAACGGAGAATTTCATTCATTTGTATACGACGGGCCGATGTTTCAACACAAGATACCCCATAAAACCGGGCAAATAGTTCTTAGAGACAATCGTTTCTATTTTTGTGACTTGACGCCTCTTGAAAATATATATGAATCCGAGACTTATGTAAAAACACAGGCGGGCTAATGGCCGAATTTTTAACAGTAAAAGAACTGACGACCAAAGTATTAATCTGCCTGGCGGCGCTAATGGTCATAATGTGCTTATGCACGCTGGTTGGCTCACAAAACATCTCTATAAAAAGGGTATTCGACGGCCCGGGACAGGAACGTGGGGAGAATATTGATTACGAAATTTTTATTACTGTCAGACTACCCCGTGTGCTTTTAGCAGCCTTAGTTGGAGCCGCTCTGGCTTGCTCCGGCGTTGTCCTGCAGGCCATCCTGCGTAATCCACTCGCCGACCCGTATATCCTTGGCATATCCAGCGGAGCTGGGCTGGGTGTAATAACCGCAATAATTTCAGGTATAAGCTGGAGTTTCTTAGGTGGTTCGCCCATAGGGATTTTTGCATTCGCAGGAGCAATTATAACCGTCTGGCTGGTCTGGTATATCGGGCATTTTACAGGAAAATCACAGGTGACAAGTTTGCTGCTTGCCGGCGTTGTGGTCAATGCATTCTTTTCAGCAATAATAATGTTTTTAACATCCATAGCAAAGAGCGAACAGGTAATTTCGACAATATTCTGGTTAATGGGCAACATAAAAGAAAAAGATTTATCGGTTTTATGGGCCAGTGCAGGCTGCATCCTGACAGGGATATTCGTCTTATTTACAATTTGCCACAGATTAAACGTCTTAGCCCTTGGTCAGGAGGAAGCAAAGGGTCTTGGTGTGAATGTAGCAAGAACAAGGATAATTGCTTTTGCTTGTGCGGCCTTCATAACGGCTATTGCCGTTAGTCTCAGCGGCCTGATAGGGTTTGTTGGCCTTATCATACCACATGGAGTCCGCCTTACATTCGGGCCTGACCACCGCCAGTTGCTGCCTCTTAGTGCGATAATCGGGGCCGCATTTTTAATCATCGCCGATACACTCGCCCGGATAATCGTTGCTCCAGCCCAGTTACCGGTAGGCGTTATAACCGCCATTACAGGTGGGCCGTTCTTCCTTATTTTATTGGCTAAATACAGTAGAAAAGTCAGTTGGTTAAAATGAAAGCTATTATAGAAGTCGAAAATTTAAGCTTTGGCTATGTTCCGCAACAAACAATCTTAAAAAATATTAGTTTCGAAGTAATTCGAGGCCGCTTCTTAGCCATAGCCGGACCAAACGGAGCAGGTAAAACAACCCTATTGAATCTGCTATGTGGATTGCTTAAACCTAAAGCCGGCTCTGCAAAGATCGACGCAAAACCTGTGGTATCATATTCAGTGAAAAAACTTGCACAAAAAGTTGCTATAGTTCGTCAGGAATTCGTACCAGTATTTGATTTTACGGTCGCCCAGATAGTATCGATGGCAAGAACGCCATATTTGGGCACATTCGGATTCGAGGACAAAACAGACAAACAAAAGGTCAATGAAGCGCTCAAGGCCACAGATACAGCCCGATTTACCTCACGGCCTCTTGGCAGTCTCAGCGGCGGCGAACGGCAGCGGGTGTTTATCGCAAGGGCATTTGCGGCGGACAGTCCTATACTACTTTTAGATGAACCAACGAGTTTCCTGGACTTGAAAAACCAAGTCGGCATATATGATTTGCTCAAAACCGCACAACTTGACAAAGGCAAAACAATTGTGGCCGTAACACACGATATCAATCTGGCGGCCCAATACTGCGACGAAATCTTACTTCTTGGTTCCGATGGTAATTTTCACATCGGCGCAACTAAAGATGTTCTATCCCCGGAGCAAATCGAGAAAGTATTCGGCATCAGGACATTTGTCGGAAGCCTTGGCCGGGAAAAATTCTTTATTCCGTTGGGAAAACATGCAAAAGACAGTGCACAAATCACCGGCAAATCTAACACCATCCAAGAAGAATAACAATTACCACAAGCCAACGTAAGTTATTATCCAACAAATAATTATATCTATTTAAGCAATTTAGCTTGAATAATCTGACTATGCCTACTATACTTTTGCCACATTAATAACAGCCTTTGTAAAACAAACAAATTTTATACAACGTATGCTTTAATGTTATAATAAGGGTTTATATGAAAGTAGAAATAAAAGTTGAATACTTAGAAAGGCAGAAATAGAAGTGGTTAAAAAACGCAAGAAAGTCTCCAGAAAA
>CAZJIR010000426.1:0-2839 GCA_964546095.1 uncultured Pirellulales bacterium | reverse complement strand
ATTGTAGTTTTACCCGAGCCGGGTGATGATATCATATTCAGGCACAATTTTTTGAGCTCGGCCAAAAACATAATATTTTCAAAAGCATATTTTTCGTTCTCGTTGAGAATTTTCTTACCAACATTTATCTTTTTCATAGTATTAATCCGTTTGCAATTCTATCTCTTCAAGCATCAAAGGCACATCAGGCAACAATTCAAAGTTTTCACTACCGCACTTCGAACATCTCGGACACGAAAGTTCAATATCAAAACCCTGACCACAATTTTTACATCGCGCTTGTATCGGTTTATGTTCTACCTTTAATTTCACACCTTCGCACGGCGTACCTTTGGCGATTGCCTCAAAAGCAAAACAAAGAGCTTCATCGTTGACAGGATTAAGCCTTCCGCAACTAATTTTAGCGCCGATGGGCTTAGCTTTGTGTTTTGCAGCCTCATCTGATATTGTCACCAGCAGGCTCTGCGCCACCACCATCTCGTGCATCAGCAAATCCTCGGCAGTTCCCGCCCGTATGGCATCTGTACAATTCTTTTTCCGCCTATCGCGGTTATCATTTCCACCACAGGCACATCACGGCCCTCGGTAATCTCACCGATAATACTTGTATCCTTACCTAACGGATGATTTTTGCAAATTTTCAAACAGTCCTCCGCCGACTCCGGCGAGACAATCGCAATGAGCTTGCCTTCGTTTGCAATTGTCAGCACGTCGAAGCCGAGCATATCGGCAGCCGCCTGCACCTCAGGCTTAACCGGTATATCAGTTTGGTGAATTTCTATACTCAGCCCAGCGCCTCTTGATATTTCGTTAAGTGCCGCAGCTATCCCCCCACGTGTCGGGTCCCGCATAAACTTTATGCCGTTGGTATTCTCCAACAATTCACAGGTTAATCCCGCCAGGCCCGCACAGTCGCTTTGCAATTGCGATTGAAATTTGATATCCTCCCGCTGTGAAATGATAGTCATCCCATGGTCACCGATAGTGCCATTGATAATAATTTTATCATCCACCGAAATTTCATCAAAGCCCATCTCAACATTAGGTAGTCTTACCCCAATTCCCGAAGTATTGATGAAAATCTTATCAGCAGCACCTGACTCGACCGTCTTAGTATCTCCCGTAACGATGTTGACATTATTTTGATTCGCAGCTTCACTAATGCTTGCTAAAATCTTCTCCAGCAATTCGAATTCAAAGCCATCTTCGATTATCAGCGATAAAGACAATGCAACAGGCTCGGCACCTGCGACAGCCAAGTCATTTACTGTTCCGCAAACCGCAAGCTTTCCGATATCTCCGCCGTTAAAGAACAACGGCTTTACTACATAACTGTCCGTGGTAAAACACAGCGAGCCAGATGTAAGATTCAGCTTTGCCGAATCACCTAATTCAGCAAGAACTTCATTATTTAAGCTCGGCAGAATATGTTTGCGGATTAACTCATCGGTTAATTGACCGCCTCCGCCATGTGCAAGAAGGATTCTGTCGTTTTTTGCTTTACTCATTTGTTCTTCGCTCTTTCTTGCCCATATTTAAACCACGCCGAACACGCCCCCTCGGAGCTTACCATACAGGGGCCAATCGGTTCCTGCGGCGTACAGCCCTTACCGAACAATTCACACTCAGGAGGCTCTATCAATCCGCACAACACTTCGCCGCATCGACACCCTTTTATTTCTTCACCCGGCACTTCGCTTATACCAAAGCGAACAAGTGCGTCAAACGGGCTGTATTGATTCTTCAATTTAAGCGTACTTTTTTCTATCTTCCCCAACCCTCGCCAGTATCCATCTACCGCTTCGAAGCACTCGCCGATTATTTCCTGTGCAGCGGTGTTACCTTTATCGGTCACAACTGCATTGTACATCGATTTTAGCTCAGGCTTACCCTCTGTAAGCTGCCTACAGATTTCGCCAAGACCTTCCATTATCTGCAAAGGCTCAAAGCCGGCCACAACGCAAGGCCGGGAAAAATCATTCACAATCTCAGCAAAAGCGCTATAGCCAATTATCACACTGACATGCCCCGGACAAAGAAAAGCATCTATATTATTATTTTTACCGCTTAATAACGCCCGCATCGCAGGGATAACCAGCTTGTGCCCGCTCAAAATACAAAAATTCTCCACTCCCTGCTCTGCCGCCTCTTTTACCACTACAGCGCTGGCTGGTGCGGTGGTCTCAAAGCCCACCGCAACAAAAACAACCGTCTTTTCCGGATTGTCTTTAGCTAACTGCAGCGCATCCTCACTGCTGAGAACAACTTTTACGTTGGCCTTTGCCTGCTTTCTTTCAAGCGAACTGTTCTTACCAGGTACTCGAATCATATCACCGTATGTGGCTATTATACAATCATCACGGTCAGCCAATTGCAGAACAATATCTATATAACCCTGGTCTGTAACACAGACCGGACAGCCGGGGCCGGACAACAGTTTCAATTTTTCAGGCAACATTACTCTTATCCCATTGCGGAAAATTGAAACCGTGTGCGTGCCACAGATCTCCATGATATTTATCTGCCGCCCCAGGGCTTTACAGGCTGCTTCACAAACATCTTTTGCTTTTTGAATCTTATCAAGCATATTTATCCTGAGACCTTATTCGGCGTATCCCGAAATTCGTTAATTTCCGCAATAAGCTGCCAGGTCTTTTTTGCCTCTTCTTCGTCGACCAGCGAGATGGCAAAGCCGGCGTGCACTAATACTAAGTCACCCAGTTTTGCTTTAGGCAACAGCGTGGTTTTAGCCTTGAAGCGATTGCCCATCGCATCGACGACTGCTTTATCACCTTCCAGTTCAACTATTCTTGCCGGTATCGCCAAACACATAATTCGT
>CAZJIR010000425.1:0-2847 GCA_964546095.1 uncultured Pirellulales bacterium | reverse complement strand
CCTATTACATGGCAGGCTGTGATCTTTGGCTTCTGGCTTGTGGGTGTATTGGTTATTTCAGTTTTGCTGATTCAGCGTATTTTATTTGTCAGGGGATTGATTGCTCAGGGCGAAGCAGCGGGTGGGGATTTAGCCGAGGTGATGAATCGGTGTCGCCAAAAGGTTGGCGTAGGGCGAAATATCGAAATAAGACTATCGAATACGGTTATGAGTCCTGCTGTTTGCGGGCTTTTTAAGCCGATAGTTTTAATACCGAAGTCTCTTCTTGATACATTATCGCCGGACAATCAAAGAGCGGTTTTAATCCACGAACTTGCCCATATAAAGAGGGGTGATTTATGGATTAACTGCGTTCAGACAGTTCTGCAGATTATTTATTTTTACAATCCTTTTGTTTGGCTTGCGAATGCAGTTGTGCGGAAGATTCGTGAGCAGGCGGTTGATGAGATGGTACTTGTTGCCCTTGGGACCGAGGCTAAAAGTTACAGCAATACTTTGATTGATATTGCTGAAATTGCATTTTTCAGGGCAAGTTTGTCTTTGCGTTTAATTGGCGTTGTAGAATCGAAAAAGGAATTACACAGGAGGATTAAGCACATGTTAAATCGACCGATACCAAAAAGTGCAAAAATTGGGCTTTGGGGTTTGCTGGCTATTATGGTTATGGGAGCTGTTCTGCTGCCAATGGCAAAAGCGCAAGTGAGTCAAGTGTTGCAGATTGCAGGCGCGGAAGGGCAATTTACGGAAACTTTACCTCAAAACGTTACTATTAGACTTGCGGGCATTTGTGATTGGCCGGAAGGGGACAGGAGATGCTGGCGGCCCGATGGTTCACAACTTCCTGTGAAGATTTATGCTTCGAAATGGAATGTTAAACCGGAGTTTGGTGATTATGGATTTATGTTCGAAGTAAATGGCCCGGATGACCTTAATTTTAAATGTCACGAAATAGACGGAGCAAGCAGCAGAGAGGGTTCCTGTAAAGTTGTCGATGAACAGGGTAACCAGCTTGAGGGCTATGTAGCTACTATTTCTGATATGGAAGATGGGCGATTGACAACAAAAGTGCGTGTAGGAATTGCAACAGGGCCTTGGAAGACGATAGCAAGCCATGATGGTAAGCAAATGAGAAGTGGAAGGCAGGGGGGAGTCTTATGGTCACAGGCATTCCAAACTGAAAATATTACAAATGTTATAGCTTCCAGGGAATGGCGAAAAGACCAGGTTGAACGAGTTGTGGCGATAGATAAAGAAGGTGAATTGCATACTGCCGGTCACCATGGCTCGGTTGCTTCTGGTGAGGTTGACCAGTTTACGGCCAGTTTCCGAAACCTCAAACTCGAGCAAATTGAGAAATTTTTGTATCAAACCAGGTCGTATCAGTGGATTACATTTGATAATGTTTCACTCAAACCAGATGCTATAACACGTGTGCAAGTTACGACCAGTGCGACTGCTGATATGGAGAAAGAGCACAAACCGTTATTTGCTTCTACTCTATCGAATGGAGCAACTGTTGAGCTGGTAGGTGTTTCAAGAAATCCAGCTCAAGGAGAGCAATGGTGGCGGCCTGATGGTAGTATGCTGGCTAAGCCGCCTTATCATAGCAGAGGTGGTCATGTGGTAATAGAGGATGATGACGAAAATAAGGCTTACCAATTTGTAGCACGAGTAAAAGGAGTTAGCAGAGAGGACATTAAGTGGCGGATTCCGGGGGGAACTTGGGGGACTAATACCGGTCGACCGATGGACAAAGCTGGCCGGAGTATATCCGACCTTCGGGCTTTTGCAGTCAACCAACCAAGAGGAAAAAGCAGCACTGTCGTGCATATTGGTATAGCTGCAGGCGAATGGGAAACAATAGCAACAAATAATTCCAAGAAAGAAGAGACCTATGGAGTTGATGGCGGGTCTGTCTCTTTTGGTGTTCCGTATGAAAAGGATGGTAAGAGTTACTTACCTGTTACATATACGAAAGAAGGATTTAAAGACAAGTCGATTCGTGTTTTTGCCATTGATTATGATGGAAACTCTCGTATAGGAAGTATCTCAGGCTCTGGTGGAAATGTGCTGTCCAGTATGACCTATGATTTTAGATTATCTCTGGAAGATATAAGAGAATTTCAATTTAAGACTAAGCCTTATCAATGGGTTACATTCGATAATGTTTCCCTTAAGCCCAATGTTCAAGTCGATATACCAGAGGAGAGTAACCTTTCGGTTGGCGAATCCGTACCTGTTTTTAAGCCAGTTGACAGTCAAACCAAGGCAAGGCTCTTAAAGCAGATGGAGGACGTGACGGAGGGTATGATACATGCGTTCAATGCCGGGAACGTTGGTACATTGCTATCCTATTTTACGGATGATGCTATAATATTGCCGGACCAGCAGGAAGCAGCTATAGGTAAAGATGCCTTACGTAAGCATTATCTGCAGCAGTTGGCACAACAGGCGAAAATCCGTTCCATAAAAGATTATGACAGACAGATATGGATTTGCGGAGACTATGTATTTGAAGTCAGTCATTTCGTAACATCACTACAGAGTCCAACTTCGCGATATGTACTAAGTGATTGGCAAAAGAATCTGGCCGTCTGTAGAAGACAACCAGATGGTTCGTTGAAGATGAGGCTTACTTCCAGCAATCCTATCAAGATTCCCGAAGATGGAAATATCCCTGAGGCTGTTGAGCCTGAAGCGGTCAAGGTCGTCGCGAGCCTAAGACCATCGAATCTCCCTTTAAATGTATCTGAGCAAATTAGAAAGGATGAAAGCATTTTCCATAAGAAATTTATTGAGCGTGATGCTGAGGGAGCAGTTGATTTTTATGCTGAGAATGCTATTTTG
>CAZJIR010000424.1:0-2851 GCA_964546095.1 uncultured Pirellulales bacterium | reverse complement strand
TTAGAGAGAAACCATCGCCATCGGCAACGGAACGCCAGCCATCCCTGTAACTGAAGTCCAGAATGGTTTGGCCGATAGCGTCTACAAGTCTGATACGCTCTCCTGCATTGTTGAGCCTGCCTGTGTACTGCCCTGCTACATTGATGCCCTGACCATATTTAGCCTCGAAGGCATCGAGGTCCTGGACGACTACAACATATTCGCCTGAAGTAAGTTCAAGGTTCGGGAGTGTAAAATCAACTCCGTTTGTGAATTTAACCAGATTCAGATTAATTGTGTCTATGCCGATGTTTTTCAGTTCGATATATTCTTCATTTGGCTCGCCCACATCATCAGGACCATAGGGATTATACATAATTTCGGTAATACGCAGATTATCCGCCACAGAACCTACGGCAAAGGTAGCTTCATTCAGGGCGCTCCAAGTGTTGCCGTTCAATACTCTGGCTTTAACGAGGGCGCCGTGCGGCAGCGTGATTGGTCCCGTATATTCAATTATACTATTTGGGATTTCCTCTTCATTATCACCATCATCCGGGGAACTACTCTGCTCGGCAACAAGTTCGACCGAAATCAGAAAATCGGAACTTGTAACAGAAGAATTCATAGCATGTATGGCCAGCTGATTGTCGCCCTGCTGCAGATTATCAATGAAAGCAGAAATATCAATGTGCTCAAAGCTGACAGCTTCAGAGTCAGGGTGGTTAGAGTTAGCGCTTGAGTTCCAACTTGGTGTGCCTGTGAAATTTCTTACGGCTACCTCTGTACCGTTAAGGTAGGCAATAAAACCATCGTCATAACGGACTCTCAACGCCATAGAATCGATATCATCTGAGTTGCCATCAAAAACAAAGTAGATGCGTACATAACAGCTTGTATTTGTTCCATACATCCGGTCTTCGAGGTCAAGGCTTATATACTGCTCAAAACCGGAACTTCTTTCATAACCGATGCCACCGGGGCCGCCCCGGGAGTCTAACCAGGCCGAGTCGTCGAAAGGCTGGCCACCTCTCCAATTGTCACTAACAGGACCGGATGGAACGAGCACTCGTTTAGCAGCGTCTTCAGCCATGATTGCAGTACCGGTAGTATCTTCCTGAGACGTTCCCGGAATAAAGGGGTCGGAGCCATCGAGGGTGTAATATATTGTGCCCTCAGGGGCTGTCATCGAGAGCGTATCGTCTGACTCAATATGACCACCATGCAGATAAGAACCATTGATATGAAATATTGGTGCATCTGTGCGCGGGTACATGTCACGAGAAATAAACATATTGAGCGCTATTTCCGTTCTGCGTGGGAAGTAATTGTTGATGATATTATTGTTCTCAGGAATCCAGAAATCATCTCTCGTGTATAATAAGTAAGGCCCTGAACTATACGAATGCACGTCTCTTCGATAGTCACCCCACCGGGCAGACTCGGCAATCACTGCAAGCTGGAGCTCATCGGAACGTTTAATCCAGCGTTCGAGATTTCTTTCCGTGGTAAGGGCACCATTATTGAAAAGGTGTTTATGAAGTCGATCGCCTAAGCGCCTACGAAACTCCGAGATATTGCTAAGAGGTTCAAACAAACTTGAAGGATCGGATACAGTTCCTACGCCGCGCTGGTTCACATTTTCCATCACATGCTCTGCATCCCAACTGTAAAAGCGCCAGGGTTTGCGCTGCGAGCCCCCACCAGCCGCCCGCCAGTTAGTACCACGCTTAATATCCGTGGTACCGGCAAAATGGAACAAGATTGTCCAATCAATAAAACTGTCCACATCGAGTAGCTGGCAAATCCGCTCCCAGTTGCGGGTGGCAACGACCTCTCTCAATTCGAGCCATGCATCTATGGTACCATCCGTAACTGAACCGGTATTTAGAGGGTCCGAGATAACATACGTGGGATCGCCATTTATAGCATCAATATCATCTTCATCGCCGCCGTTATAGGCAACGTAATGAGACGCATCCGGTCGCTCATGCAAACTGTACACGCCCCAATAGAGACCATTCAAGTACAAATGGACCGGAAAGCCCTGGAGTGCGTCCTGGTTACCCATCTTAGTAAGAGAATCGCGCATCCACTGGTCACGTATATACTGAGCTCGAGTTCGTTGGTCAACGCCCCAGTGTACCCATGCATTATTGAAGAAGCCGCGAAGATGGAGTAGGTCGAAAGAACCCACAGGCCAATCAGCACCGAACAACTCAGAGTCAAGCGTGGTCGGGCCATAAATACCCCTGAATCTAATGCTGAACGAGTGCTTGGGACACTTATAGGGATGTCGAGAGTGCCCACCTTGAATTCGCAGGCCACAGTTTACCTGGAATTCTTTTGAATCATCTGCGCTAAACAACTCAACCGAGGTCGGCCTTTCCCATTCCGAACCCTCACTTAGCGGATGTGTATAAATACCTATCGAAGGACCGAAAAGATTTCCTTTATCCGTAACAATTGATAGAGTCGGAATTGAAAGCAAAGCATCATCCATAAAATCCGCATAATCAGGGTCACTATACACTTCAGGGTCCATTTCATAATCCGCCGGATATCCACTCCAGGTATCGGTATAGTCTTCTCGAATGGCTTGTTGCTGGTTTTGTCTAATTACATCCTCAACGAAGATATATGTATGAGTATCTACATTGGTAGGCATCCAGCCTGGCTTAACCGCCACCGCTCGTAAACAAGTGGTCCTCTCGACGGGAACAGGAGCAGTATAAACCATGCCACTCGGAGACCGGCCGGAAAGGTCATACGGCTCAGAGCCGTCGAGCGTATAGTATATCGTGACATCTTCGGTCTCGGTAGCGATTGTGACGGAAAAAGATGTATCATAAAAGCCACGTGTATAACTAAA
>CAZJIR010000423.1:0-2860 GCA_964546095.1 uncultured Pirellulales bacterium | reverse complement strand
CCATAGTGTTTCGCGCCATGAAAGATAATAATTTTTTAATGTTTCCAGCCTTATTAGATTAATATGTCCAACTCAAATTTTCAACTGATTTAAAAAAAATATTTAGATATCCCACAGGACAAGCCTATTTTCTTAAATGGCATCCGTGTACGTTTTGAATTGAAGGATAAAGCCCGGCATGTGAGATTTTATGGGCTGGCTCAGGTAGCAAAGAAAGGACTACGAACATTTACTTGCAGCCTTTTGTTCTGATAGGCATGGAATTTTATAGCGGCCGAAAAAAAATTCTTAAAGAATTTTGCACTTCGGAATACATTTCTTATATTTTTTATAGATTGAGTCCTCGGAGATGTATATTCGAAGGCCCTATAAATGACTTATTTTATGGAAATGTGGAGAGTAGTACACCGATGAAAACGATTAAAAACTTTAGATTGCACGTTGATACATGCGACATTTACGCTATTGAGCAGCGGTTGGATGCCGGATTAGTCGGTAGTTACGGCCCATTGGTAGAGGACAACTTGAAGAGTTTGAACAGCTACGATTACACCGATGAGCGAAACACTTGGCTGCAGAAAAACACTGACCGGTTAATTTTGTGGTTTCCTGGCAGGAAACACAGGAGATACATGTGATTTTGATTGAAGTTGCGCAGTACTGAGCATAATACTCCGTATTACAAAATCCCCCGAATCGCGCAAAGCTTTATATTTTCATCATTATCGCAACCGAGCTTAAGAAGCAACTTGTTGAAAGTAAGTTCTGTTAACACATACTGAGTCTTATCAGGTATGAAAGAAAAAGGCTGTGAGCGAAATCACTCACAGCCTTTTTATAAATCAAATGTTCCACAAAATTACTGCGGGCAATTCGCAAGCCAGTCGGCTGTGATGGCATACAGGTCATTGAGGTCAATTACACCGTCGCCGTTGTAATCCTGACATATCGACAAGCTCATATCCGGCGTAAAGTAATAATCTTCCGTTTCACCAACTTCATATCCGTCCACTGGTCCGGAGCCGCCGTTGCCTCTCTCTCCGGGGTCACTACCGCCGGTCCAGGGCTGCTCGGATAGAGTAATTCTCATCCAGATTTGCTTTCTTCCTTCGCTCGGATGCCACGGCATGAACGCCTGTGTGGTCAGTTGGTTCAATCCAATAGGTAGGTTGAACAGATACTGATTCTGTACGGCCCACTCCGAAACAAATCCTTGGGAGCAGGCAAGAGCTGTGTCAGTATTACTATCGTCGTCCCAGTCACCATCACGGTTCCAGTCGCACCATACATTGACCCAAAGGTTAGCATCAGGGTCAATAACGTTGACTATGTAATTGAACGTAGTCCAGCGACAATGGGGCATATTGATTGGGAATACAACACTGTCGTCACCCTTGTCTTTGTCCGGTGAGTTGGATACGGGATGGATATTATTGATACCATCCTGGTCCGCTCCGATATCGGCTTCGTTTTCATTGGTAATAGTTTTACCCAGATGAGCCACAGCCATAGGATTCAGGTGAATCGGCCCATGTGGTCCTGTACCAGTGCCGTCGTTGAAGACAGTTGGATAGTACGCTCTGACTCCCGAAGGCCCTCCCTTGGGATATGCTGTCATGTTTCTACTGTAATTGTTGGATCTGTCCGGTGCATCACCGAGGTCTGATTCTATCGGTTCTTCACCCTCGCAGCTAATACTTATCACTCCGTCACCGGTATTGACACCGAATCCACCGACTTCGATGAGGTACTGGTTGCCGGCTGTTGCTTCGAAAGTAATCTCGGACTGCCAGCCGCAGGCATCGTCATTGCATCCGATCAGGTCGCCTGAGCTTGGTGGACAACCGTCTTTCTCATAGACGGCGAGTTTGGTGTCGTACTCGCTGCCGCAGAGACTTACTGTAACTTCACCCGTGCATGTCGCTGCATAGACATACCAGATGTTAGGACTGGTAATGCAGTGGCCTGAGCCGTCAAACGTTGCTTCAACGGTGCTGAATGGCTTATCTGTTACGTCGCCTATAGATGTTGCTTGATTGCAATTATCGTTTGGCACTTCTGGAGGTGGCTCCACTCCCTCGGAGCTGACATTCAGTATACCTTCACCGTAATCTGTATCGGTCCATCCCCCAATCTCAATCAGGTAGTTGTTGCCGGCTATAGCCTCGAAGGTAAGCTCGGATTGCCTGTTGCAGTAATCGTCGTTACACCCGATCATATTTCCCGGCAGTGGGTTGCAGCCGCAGCCATTGTAAACAGCCAGCTTTGTATCGAAAGTGCTGCCGCAAAGACTGACTGTAATCTCACCCGTTGTTGGTGCTGTATAGCAATACCAGATGTTTGGGCTGATCATACAATAGCCGGGGCCGTCGAATGTTGCTTCGGTGGTATCGAACGCACGGTTCGTAACGTTACCGATGTAAATCGCATTTACACAGTCATCGTTGGTGAGCTCTCCGGGCGGTTCGATGTCGCAACTGATGTTTATAAACCCCTCACCGGCTTCGAAGTTATCGCCGCCCACTTCGAGGAGATAACTGTTACCGGCGACCACAGGGAAGACCATCTCGGCATTCATGCCACAACCGCCGTCTTTGCAGTCGATCAGGTGGCTCAGGTTCGGATAGCTGCTGCAGCTGTCGTAAAGGGCAAGCATGGTGTCGAAGCTGCTGCCACAGAGGCTGACAGTAACATTGCATGTGTAGGGAGCAGTATAGCAATACCAGATATTCGGGCCGGTCATACAGTTGCCGGTACCGTCGAATGTCGCAAAAGATGTATCGAACGGCCGTTCTGATACATTGCCGATTTGACTTGCGTTGAACCAACTGTTATTGGATGGTGGACCGGCCTCATCATC
>CAZJIR010000422.1:0-2863 GCA_964546095.1 uncultured Pirellulales bacterium | reverse complement strand
CGTAAGCGGCTGGAGAAAAAAAAGACACGATAATGCCATCACAAGATTACTGCCCTCTAAAATCGCCAACTGGCTAATCGCAAAAATCACAGGCGTTAAGCTCCACGATTTCGGATGTACACTAAAAGCATATCGCAGGGAAGTCCTGGCCGAAACAAAACTATACGGCGAAATGCACCGCTTCATACCCGCACTGGCAAGTTGGAGCGGAGCACAAATCGCAGAAATGGTCGTCAACCACAGACCCCGAACCGCCGGTTCCGCCAAATACGGACTGGGGCGAACAATAAAAGTGGTCCTTGACCTTATTACGGTCAAATTTCTCGGCTCTTTCTCCACAAAACCCATCTATATCTTCGGCGGACTGGGAATACTGAGCGCGTTAAGTGCAATTCTCTTCGGTGTTATTGTACTCTTTCAAAAATTCGCGCGTAATTTCTCTATGAACAGAAACCCGCTATTGGTCCTGACGGCCGTGCTCATTATCGCTACAATTCAGTTCATCCTCATGGGACTGCTGGCAGAGCTTCTCGTCCGAACATACCACGAATCGCAGAACCGACCTACCTACGTCATAAGGGAAATCCTCGAATCTACCGGTAAAGATGGAGAGAAGTAAATGAGTAAATCCCTCCGAAAGCACAGACCCATCAAAAAACAACACAAGGTGCACCATAAACCGCCGGCCCCGAAATTCAACTTCAAAAATCCGGTAGTGGTCCTGGTTATCATAGCAATTTTGGCCGCAATCCCATTTTCTTTGGGCAAGTATATAGAAGTCAATACACCCGGAGCTTTCGACAGCGGGGCATACGTGTACTCGGCTAAACACATACTCGAGGGAGCTAAAATCGGCGTAGATGAAAAACCAAGCGCTCAGATGGGAACGCTTCTGATGAATATGTTAGGCGTCCGGCTGTTCGGCTATAGCGAAACAGGACCGGAATTAATACAGGTAATACTTCAGGCAGGCGCTCTGCTGCTCATGTTCGTTGCAATGATAAAACTCTTCGGTGTCCTGCCCGCGGCACTGGGCGTAATTATCGCTTCAACATATCTTTCCGCCCCCCTGATAGCAAAGTACGGCAACGTTAAAGAACAATATATGATTGCCTTTATGATATTAGGTGTAAGCTGTTTCGTCCTTCGTCAGTTAAAGGGCAAATGGTTGTACGCAATGCTGGCCGGTGCCTTTCTATGCTGGGCGCCGCTGTTCAAAGAAACAGGCATTTCGGCAATTGGAGCTGTTGGCCTGTTCGTGATTGCCCAACCGCTGCTTAAACACAAAAGCTGGAAACAAACGGGCGCTGACATTCTGTTACTTTTTGCAGGGGCGGCTCTCATCATCGGCCCGATTTGTCTATGGCTGACCATTGAAAAGGCTCCGATTAATTATTTTCCTTTTTATTCATTCGTAGGCAGGCCAATCGCCAAATCGCTTCAGAACTCACCAAACCTCACCGAAAATAAAACAGCAGACCCCAACACCGATACTAATGAAAGCACCCTTCGCAGCAGCCCCGCCGAGCAGGGACTTTTAATGAAATTTATGCCGGCCTATGTCCGGGACAGTTGGCAAATATTAAAACCAGCACAAATAAAACAGGCAAAAAACAGAGTCTTCCGTTGGTATCGCCTGTTAATACTGCCTATTGCTCTGGCACTGGCTTCAATTATCATTAGAATCGTCATCCTCGTTTCTCATCGAGTATCACCTCTCAAGTATCGAGCGTTTAGAAACTACGACTGGTTCGTATTACTCTTTGCCGTCTGGTGGATTCTGGATATGTCCTTTGTGTGGATAAGCCCGCGTTCTTACGAGCAGTATTACCTGCCTTTAAACGCCTCGGCCGCAATGTTAAGCGGCTACCTGGTTGCAATTTATCGTGACAAAGTGAAAAGCTCTGTTTACAAACCTCATTGGGTTTTAGCGGGATTTGTTGGATTGTTCGTAATGATAATCATGTCGTGGCACATATTTTTCGGCATAAGTAAAAGTGCGCACTCAAATACAATATACCGCAATCGCACAACCGGTATTCCGGAAAAACGAAACGGCTATGAACAAAGACTTGCCGAAGCCTCAGAACATAAAAAAGGCGATAAGGCCCCCTGGGAATACCTTGGTGAATATATACGAAACAACTCAACAACGAATGATGGTATTTATGTTTGGGGCTGGTGGCCCGGGATATATGTCCAGGCACAGAGACTAAGCCCCGCGCCGAAAGCCTTCGAAGGAACAATGCATACGCTAAGCCCGAAAGTGCTCTCGGAAAGAGTCGCTGAGATATTGGATGCCTTTGAAAAAAAGCCGCCCAAGTTTATAGTTGACAGCCGCAAATCCCACTTCCCGTGGGACAGGCCACCGCTGGAATTATGGCCCCAAACACCGCAGGGATTTCTGCCCGCCGATGAGCAGATTGTCAGTGGGTACGATAAAGCCTATGCCAAACTACTCGATGAGAAAATCGAGCCTGACGAAGCGCTCCGGTATCAGGCGATGAAGCCGTTCAGAAATTACGTTATGAAAAATTACAAAGTCGTCCGGCCGTTCGACCAGCATGTTCTTTTTCTACGCAAATAAAAAAAGCAAAATCCGGTGGCAAAAAGAGTGACAGGGACAATGGATGAAGACCTCAAAAAGCAGCAGCAACTCTACGACGAAGGCTGGAGCAAAGAGCTGGCCGCCGGCAAAGAGCAACGCGGCAATCTACAAACAAACCTTGAATTCCTCGCTAAAACCAGCTTGCTCAAAACGAACGATAAAATCCTTGAAATCGGCTCAGGCATAGGCAGCGTCGTCAACAAGCTAAGCAAAGAGGGATACGATATTACAGGCACCGATATCTCTAATGAAGCC
>CAZJIR010000421.1:0-2870 GCA_964546095.1 uncultured Pirellulales bacterium | reverse complement strand
CATTGGGTAATCCGGGTTGTCTATAAGCAGCCGGGAAAGATAGTCAATATTCTCCGGGTCGATTTCCGGCTCATCGGCCTGCAGGTTCACCACAATATCAACATCCAGATTAGAAACGGCCTCGGCGATTCGGTCGGTGCCGCTTTTATGCTCGATAGAAGTCATAATACATTCGGCACCAAACGTTTCGGCGGCGGCGACAACCTTTTCATCGTCGGTTGCAATTATCACTTTTTCGGGTAATTTAGCTAGGCAGGCCTGCTCGTAGGTGTGCTGGATAAGGAATTTGCCTGTGTCTTTGGCGAGAACTTTTGCTGCGAATCTGGTTGAACTGTAACGGGCCGGTATAACAGCTACAATCTTCACTTTTGCCTAAACCTTTACGCCGGTCTAATTTTATTATTTTTGAGTAAGTGCTAAATACACAGAGAACTCAAATGCCGCGATGCTTGTGCGGCAGCGAAATTCTAACTGGGTACTTATAGTAAAAATAAAATAAAGGTTTGTCAACAGGCCTTTATAAGAAATTTAGGATATCCGTATAACAATTATGTTTTTCTGCTCAAAATAAGTTATGTGACAAAAGTTTACCATCGAAGGCTGAGAAAGGCATTGGTTAGTTCCAGTCGTTGGTTAAAGTGTACAGGAGCAATTTTTATGACATATCTTTTTGCAATTTGTATTCAACGCTGTCAACGAGGGCCTGCCAGGAAGCTTCGATGATGTTTTCGGAACATCCTACTGTGCCCCATATAGAACCTTTGTCTCGTGATTCAATTATTACTCGCACGCGGGCAGCGGTTCCGGCTTTGGCGTTGACTACACGAACCTTATAGTCAATCAGGTGGATATCTTTGATACTGGGGTAAAAGTTTTCCAGCGATTTTCGCAAAGCTGCATCAAGTGCATTAACCGGGCCGTCACCTTCGCCCACGACGTGCTCAGTTATCCCATCAGGTCGAACAAGTTTTACCGTTGCCTCGGTTACCATGTCTCCTGTTGCGCGTTTCTCAACCGTTATGTGATATTTTATGAGTTCAAAAAACGGCTTATAAGTGCCCATAATCTTTTTCACAAGCAGGTTAAAACTGGCATCAGCGGTCTCGAATTGATAACCTTCATTCTCAAGCTCCTGAACGCGTTTGAGTATATTTTTGGCTAATTTTTTATCCTCAGCTATCTTTGCCTTTTCCAACTCGGCTAAGACAGTTGATTTGCCACTCAGTTCAGATATGAGGAATCGTCTTTCGTTTCCAATAAGCTCCGGATTGATATGCTCATAAGTGCGTTTGTTTTTACGTAGACCGTTCACATGTAAGCCGCCTTTATGAGCAAAGGCGCTTTCCCCTACATACGGCATATTCGTCACTGGTGTGATATTACCTATTTCGAAAACATAACGAGATACTTCGGTTAGGGTTTTTATTTTTTCCGGGTTAAGGGCATCGAAGTTCATTTTAAATGCAAGGTTGGGTATGACTACGCATAAATTTGCATTGCCGCACCTTTCGCCGATGCCGTTAATGGTACCCTGGACGTGTCGTGCCCCGGCTCGAACAGCAGCAAGGCAATTAGCTGTGGCACAGTCAGTATCATTATGGGTATGAATCCCAATTACCATCGTACCGAACTGCTCACAGACAGTCTTTGTGATTTCGTATATTTCGTCGGTCAGGGAGCCACCATTAGTATCGCAAAGTACAAGCACATCAGCACCTGCATCAGCGACAGCAGCCAGGACTTTCATTGCATATTCCGGATTCTTCTTGTATCCGTCATAGAAGTGCTCGGCGTCGAACAAAATCTCTAATCCGTTTTTTTTGAGATACTTGACAGAATCGGCGCAGATAGTGATGTTCTCATCGAGTGAGCAGCCGAGAACATCCGTTACGTGTAGGTCCCAGGCTTTGCCGACTAATGTGGCGGCTTGTGTTTTGCAGGCAAGCATTGCATTCAGAGATAAATCGTCCGAGGCACTGCAATCGGCTCTGTGGGTGCTTCCGAAGGCTGTGATTTTTGAATTCTTAAGGTCCAGTTTGGCAGCTTCTGTAAAGAACTGCATCTCCTTGGGATTGGAAGCTGCATATCCGCCTTCGATATAATCAAGACCAAGCTCGTTAAGGCATTTAGCGATTGCGAGCTTATCTTCAAGAGAGAAGCTAATGCCCTCGGCCTGCATTCCATCGCGAAGGGTAGTATCATAAAGCTTTATTTTTTCCATCGGTTCGTTTCTCTTATTTGGACTATTGACAATCGAAAATTGTGCTTTACAGATAATAACACAACTTCCGCGCCTGATTTTATCCGTGTAGTACCGGAATGTAAAGAGTTAATATCATCGGTAGTAAAACAAGAAAAGACAGGATTATCTAAAAAATATTCATAAATTTGTTGGAAAGACATTGTAATTTGACCGATAATCGGGTATAATAAAGGGTTTGTGTTAATATTAATAAGAGGCATATTATATTGGACGTAAATAGATATGATTCTGACACAAATATTGCAGCCAAATTGCGTTAAAGTACCCGTTCAAAGTAAGGATAAGGAAGCTGTAATAACCGAACTTGTCGATTTGCTCGATGCTAATGGATTATTGTTAGACAGAGATGAAGCTCTGGAAGCAGTCTTAACCCGTGAACGAACACGAAGCACCGGAACCGGTGCCGGGATAGCCATACCCCACGGCAAATGCAATGCCGTGAAAGAACTCGTTATGGCGATTGGAATCGCGCATGAACCAATCGAGTTTGAAAGCGTCGATGGACAACCGGTAAAGATACTTATTCTTTTAGTATCTCCACTTGACCAGACCGGCCCGCATATTCAGGCTTTGGCCAGTATAAGCAGAGTAATGCTGAATGAAGAAG
>CAZJIR010000420.1:0-2872 GCA_964546095.1 uncultured Pirellulales bacterium | reverse complement strand
CCATGAGACGGCAAAAGATAAAAAGCTACATAAGAATCTGCTGTTTCAAATACGGCCGGCTTTCGGCGGGAATATAATCGCGACGATTATCAATCTTGACCGGTGGCCTCAGATGGCTACGGTTCGCGAGGGTGTGATGCCGGTGGCGGAATCGGATGCGAAACGCAAGGGTGAAATCGTCGAAGAGAAAGTAGAATTATCTCAGCAGGATTTGCCTTTAGAGATTCTTGATGAACATAAACGGCCGAAGAAAGTCGACCTTAAAGCGGCGAGAATAATCGTTGCAGGCGGAGCGGGCGTGGGCAGTAAAGATAATTTCAAACTGATATGGGATTTGGCGAACTGCCTGGGGGCGGCACCAGCGGCGACAAGAGCGGCTGTCGATTTGGGCTTTATAGACCATGACCATCAGGTAGGGCAAACGGGAACGACGGTCCGGCCAAGTTTGTATATAGCGGTTGGAATCAGCGGTCAAATTCAGCATCAGGCGGGGATGTCGCAGAGCCAGAAAATCGTTGCCATCAACAGTGACCCTGATGCGCCAATATTCAATGTCGCGCATTATAAGATAGTCGGTGACCTCAACAAAGTCGTGCCGACAATGATAAAAGAGATTAAGGAAAAAGGCTTCAAAGAGTAAAACTCAGAAGCCAATTACAAACGGAAAAAGTCATGGCAAATTTTTATCGTGATAATAATGATATACAGTTTTTATTCAAACATACGAACTTAGGCACTTCGGCGGAGCTTTGCGAGGAAGGATTCAGGTTCGCAGGTGAATTCGAGTGCGCACCGGCAAATGTCGATGAAGCCATACAGAATTATGATATGGTGCTGGACTCGCTGGGCCAGTTAAGCGCAGAATTTATAGCGCCAAGGGCAGAAGATGTCGACCGACAGGGTAATGCCCTTAACAAAGACGGCTCGGTGACACGCGCAGAGGGAATAAAAGATGCAATTGAAAAGCTCGGGCAGGCGGATGTTATGGGATTTACTCTGCCGCATCGGTTCGGGGGACTGAACTTTCCGAATACTGTCTATTCGATGGCAATAGAAATCGTCTCAAGAGCGGATGCTGCGCTTATGAATATATTCGGCCTTCAGGGAATCGCCGAAACGATAAACGCTTTTGCATCGGAAGAAATTAAACAGCAGTACCTGCCGGACTTCGCCGCAGGCAAGTTTACCGGCGCTATGGTATTGACCGAACCCGATGCAGGGTCGGATTTACAGGCAATTAAAGTATCGGGGCACGATTCGGAAAAGGAAAGGCCGGCGAGAGTATATCAGGATGCCGAGGGCAATTGGTTTATAAAAGGAGTCAAACGATTTATAACAAACGGCTGTGGTGAGATTCTGCTGGTGCTTGCACGCAGTGAGCATGGTATATCAGATGGCAGAGGGCTGAGCCTGTATCTTGTAGAGCGCGGGCCTTGGGTCAAGGTGCGCCGGCTGGAAGATAAATTAGGTATACACGGCAGTCCGACGTGTGAGCTATTTTTCAATGATGCACCAGCGAAGCTAATCGGTGAACGTCAGCGGGGATTGATTACATACGTAATGAGCCTGATGAACGGGGCGCGTATCGGTATTGCAGGTCAATCGCTCGGCATTGCCGAGGCGGCTTTTCGCGTGGCACGTGATTACGCCGCCACGAGAAGGCAGTTCGGGGTGACTATCGAGAAGCTGGCGGCAGTTCGTGACATGCTAATCGATATGAAGATTGCCATCGAAGCATCGCGTGCGCTTTTGTATGAGACATCACGGATAGTCGATTTGCACATCGGGTCCGATAGACGGCTCAAAACGAATCCGCCTGAAGATAAGGCGCAAGCTAAACAATTTAAAAACGATACGAGAAAATATAAAAGATTCGCATCAATGCTTACGCCGATGAGTAAATATTATTGTTCCGAGGTTTGCAATAAAATTGCTTATGATTCAATCCAGGTGCTCGGCGGCAGCGGTTATATGCGGGACTATCCGTGCGAAAGGTATGCACGCGATGCAAGAATAACAACTATCTACGAAGGGACAAGTCAATTGCAGGTCGTAGCTGCGGTACGTGGTGTCTGCAACGGAACGGCAGAGAAATTCATTACGGAGTTAGCTGAGATAGATTATGACGAGAAGGTTAAAGATTTGCTCGAAATACTCGCCGATGGAACAGAAAAAATGAAAGAATCGATTGCCTTTATCAAAGAACAGGGCACCGAATATATGGACCTCTACGGCAGGGAGCTGGTCGATATTGCAATTGACCTGATTAACGGCTACTTGTTCTGCGGGCAGGCCAGTACGAAAGTGGATATGCAGGTGCCCGTAGCCGAAAACAACCAATCCAATAACGGCCAAACAATTTCAATGAAAGAACGTAAGGCGATGGTCGCCCGAAGGTATATAACCAAAAATGCGCCAAAAATTGCAGCGCTGGCGGAACTGATTCGGACGGGTGATAAATCAACATTCAATGAATACGAGACCCTAGTCGGACCAGTGCAGGAACTGGGATAAAATCATTGTAAAGTATCGATTGTCAATTGTATAATGAAGCCCCGGCAAAACCGCTGGGGTTTTTTGTTCTCTGGACTGGATTTGACAGGACTCGTCTCGGCTGAATGCCGAGCTGTAGCCGGAAAAGTTTTTTATTTTCCAGCAGGTATTTGACCCCAAACAAGGAAAATGATATGGGACAGGCAATCAGCAAACTAACCATTAAAGGCTACAAATCCATCCGAAATCTTGAGAATTTTGAACTTCGAAATCTCAATATCCTGATTGGCCCAAACGGAGCGGGGAAAAGCAACTTAATCGATTTCTTTCGTTTGTTGAGAGCTATGATGGAGTTGTCCTTGCCAAATTTGGATAATTC
>CAZJIR010000419.1:0-2875 GCA_964546095.1 uncultured Pirellulales bacterium | reverse complement strand
CAATCTGTCGTTAATCTTCAGGCTTCACGTTAATTCCCAATCTCCCCATGCAATGCCTGTTTGAAAAACTCGCCGCCCCCGGTGAGTTCATAGGTATCCCACGATTCCAGCATTCTTGGATACCACTCCGGGTCATACACCCATCCAACCCAGCCGATTCCCTTGCCCTCAAGATACCTTATTATGGCTTTGGGGTAATCTTCGTCTTTTACCTCTTGTCCCTTTTGGAGCCTGAATCCAAACTCAGTTGCGATAACGGGGTAGCGGTCCGCTGCGAATCCAAAATTCTCTTCCCACTTCGGCTCCCAGGGTTTTCGCCGCTTGTTCGAATAAGGATGCGTCACGTATCCGATTCCCTCCGCCTGGATGGGGTCGATGTGAAGCGGCGTCAAATCGTACGCCCAGTCAAAACCGGCCACCAGCGGAATGGTTTCTTTATCATAGGCACGAATGAGATGTATCATATCTTCATTCAACTTTTTCCATTCACTCCAGGACATTCTGCCAAGCTCTCCCCTGTAAATGGTCGGTTCATTAAATAGTTCGTAGAACGCAACGGTGTTGTGCCCCCTGAAATGCTTGGCAATCGCACGCCAGAATTCAAAGGTTTCTTTCTGAGTTGTATCGTACATGGGATTCTGGAACAGTTCCATCTTTAAGTTGCCGATGGTATGCCAGTCAATAATGACGTATATTTCAAGCTCTGTGCACCACTCAACCGCCTGGTCGAGTAACTCTAAGTATTTTGATGGAGTACGCTCTCGCCATGCAACGGGATGAACAGGAATTCTGACAACCATTGCACCCGTTTCTTTTACTTTTTCAAAATGTTTCTTTTTCCAGTGTCCCTGATTTTCCACCTTATCGGGGTCGGAAATTGATAAGCCCCGGAATAGTATCGTATCGCCATTTGAATTAACAAATTTATTGCCCTTCACTTGGATAAGTGGAAGCTTCTTAGCTGAAGGATTGTTACGAGGTCTTCTCGGATATCCTTCATTCCACCATTCATGATAGTCTTTCGTCTTTGTTTCTTGTGCATGGCTTAACGGCATACACAACGATACAATAAGGGTCATTGTTATAAAGTGAATTGCAGGTTTCATGTCTTTTCCTCCATTTCCATTATTACTTTATTTTAGCCGATTGAAGAGTTACGATAAATCGATACTAATTAATTGAACGAGATTGTAAAGAAAAAACTGTGCTTTATAGATTAAACGTAATTAGTACAGATATAAATTGGTAGTTGCATTTTATATACATCTCTATATACTTAAAATCTTGACCTAAAAAAGGATTTTGAATATGGGCCAAAAATTTCTCTCCAGGGATGTACTATTTGGCGAAAAAGCCATTGTAATATACTTCGTTATACTGAAATTAATTCTGTGTTTGCTTCCCTTCGAATATGGTTATTTTCGCGATGAACTATATTATATTGCACTGAGTGATAATTTAGACTTCGGCTATGTAGATGTTCCGCCGATTGTTCCATTTCTTCTTGCGATAGTCCGTTTCCTTTTAGGTACATCGTTTCTCTCTTTGCATCTCCTTCCGGCCATCTCCGGAGCTCTTGTCGTCTGGCTGGTAAGCTTGATGGTTAAAAAAATGGGCGGCGGTTTAAGTGCCCTGCTGCTTGCCCTTACATGTGTTACATTGGCTCCTGTCTATATATGCTTTGAGACGGTATATACTTACGATGCTTTCGATAAACTTTGCTGGACACTAATGCTTTATATGATGGTATTACTCCTTAAAACTGAAGACAAGAAATACTGGATATATTTTGGTATAGTCGCCGGATTCGGTTTAATGACTAAGATTACAACACTTTACCTGGGATTTGGCATATGCTTGGCTTTGCTGCTGACTAAAGAAAGAAAATATTTTCTGAACTGGCATTTATGGGTAGGTGGTATGATAGCACTTTTAATTTTCTCTCCTTATATCCTGTGGCAAATTAAAGAGGGATTACCGGCTTTAGAGTACTATAGGAATTATGCTACAGGGAAAACCTGGCAGACGACACCTGCAGAGTTCATCAAAAATCAAGTTGTGGTTATGAATGTCCTTGCTTTCCCTGTGTGGCTCTCAGGTATTTATTATTTTATCTTTAACACAAAAGGGAAAAGATTCAGGGTTTTAGGGTATGCTTACATTATTGTCCTGACCATTTGTATTTATCAAGAGGTAAAATTTTATTTACCGGCTCCCTTCTACACCGTTTTATTTGCAGGGGGAGCTGTTTCTATTGAAGGATTTGCAGAGAAGCGCAGGGTCCGGTGGCTGGTAAAAGCCTTAGGCATAATGATATTCCTGATGGGGCTTGTCAGTGTCCCGTTTGTAAGACCTGTTTTGCCGGTTGACCTGCTTATCAAGTGTTCAGGAAGAGGCGTGTACATGGGGGTAAAGGGGGAGCGGCACAGGCTTGGACGCCTACACCAGCATTTTGCGGACAGGTTCGGCTGGGAAGGAATGACAGCAGAAGTTGCGAAAGCATATAATAGTTTGAGTGAAGAAGAAAAGTCAAAAGCCTGTATTTTGACGGACAATTATGGAGAAGCAGGAGCAATCTGGCTTTTCGGTGAAAAATATAATCTTCCTAAACCGATAAGTGGGCATCTTCAGTATTTTCTCTGGGGTACGAGAGGATATTCAGGGGAAGTGGTAGTTGCACTGGGTATTGACGTGGAGGAATTAAGAACTCACTTCCAGAGTGTCGAAAAACGTGCTTATCACGAATGTTTGCCGGCTCTTCGTTATGAAAGGTATTTACCTGTTTATGTTTGCAAAGGACCTAAAAAGCCACTGAAGGATATGTGGCCGAGCTTTAAACATATGAATTAATTTTGCATGTTGAAATAGTTTGAGG
>CAZJIR010000418.1:0-2877 GCA_964546095.1 uncultured Pirellulales bacterium | reverse complement strand
AATCTCGGGCGGTGGTGGTTAGTTCCACAGTCTCATCAAGATAGGTTGGGTAGGAAGCGTTATTAATATTCGCCTGAAGCAATACTACTAGCCCCCTATCCTGCTCTGCCTTAGCGGTAAAGCCGATGGGATATGTAACACCAGGCTCAGCAAGCAGGCCGCCTTGGGCAATCCCTATGCTGACGAGCGCAGGAGAATTTGTAATATCGATCATTGCGGCGTTTGGTCCAGATAAACCAGCACTCTGTACATCTACGGTAAAACCTTCGGCCGTATTCAGGTAGGCATATATGCCCCACGGCTCAAAGCCATCATCAAATTCGCCGTTTATGATCTGATTTTCCTGACCACTCGTGATTGTTCCATAAAATCCAAAAACGAAAACAAAACAAGCCAAATTAATTAATTTTCTGCACATGGTTATCCTCCTTAAAAAGTTTCAATGAGAACCAAATATGTTCTCTGATTATACACTAAGATACTATCTTGTCCTTTATTTCAAATCCGCCAGAGACGGATGTAACAATCTCAAACTTCAAAATTTTATTTTAAACATTTAATTAAAACCACTGGATTTAAAGTTCCGATTCTTGTAATGGCAGACATAGTCGAATATCATCGAAGAAAACCAAACCTGAGCCACCAAACTGCGGATTGTTCCTGTTACCAAAACCAATACCAATCGTATTGACATCAGTAAGATTCACACCCTGGTCTGCGAACTTTTGCAGGTCGATATTCCATTCGGTCCACTCAGTTATCAACGCCGCATCAGGATTATCGTAATAGACCACGGCGGCTCCATTGAGAACAACATACATCGATTCAGCAGTATTCTCCTGGTCGCCTATGAACCACATTGTTAATGTACTAACATCTCTCTCGGTCCAGTTACGCGGATAAACCAGCGTTAAGGTTGCTTCGGAATTCCTGGTCGAACTGTTGTCGTAAAAGTACGGCATCGACTGGGCGCCGCTGTGAACAATCGTAGTCTCGACAAAATGCTCTCCTGCTGTAAAATCAGGTTCTGCATAACCTACTGTGGAACCGTTTATTGCAGTGCCAAAACCATCTATCCATACATCAAATATCCTGTCAGGTGCATAGTCGTTGTAATCTTCGAAATCGTCCACGATAAGGAAGTTGGCTGTCGTAAAGCTCCAAATACCGCCTGTCCACGGACTTTCAGGATGGACGTTATTAACCTCATCAACACGCCAGTAGTATGTAATATCCCACTCGAGTTGTCCCGGGTCATAGCTTTCGGAACCGAGGTTTCTGATTCCTTTGTACTCCGGCGAGCCTGTAGTGGCATTGCGTACAACTTCTTCGTCGGTGCCGAAATAGACCTGGTGCGAGGCGGCATAATCTCCGGCGCCCCATTTAAGAGTTAATATTTGCTTCACATCAACCGCACCGTTAGGCGGATTCGGACTGCCAGCCTTTATTGGGGGTGATAATGCCGCTTGTGGAATAATTTGCTTTGACGTAGATGGGCTTTCCCATCTAAGCTGTGCTACCGCACCGCCGCTGTTGTCATAATACTCCATCACGATACTATAGGCATTCCCAGAGACAAGATCAATCGTTCCACGGTTCTCGGTGGCTCCATGGTCATTCCAATCGTCAATAAGCTGTCGACCATTTACCCAGAGACGTGCACCATCATCGGTATTTGTATAGAATGTGTATGTTTCGGTAAATGCAGCCTCCACTTCGCCGGTCCATCTGACCGAGAAGTTATCATCGCCAACCGACTCATCGGGTGCAATGCCGTCGGCCCAGTTAAAGTTGACCTGAGGGTCTATTCGGGTCAGGGCGAGGTTCCTTAAATCCATGCCTCTGTAGTAATCCCCTCGGATACCACCACCTTCCTTTGCTATGGTAAAGCTCCAAACATCACCTTTATGCGTATCGACTGTATCAGATTCATCGACACGCCAGTAGTAGGTCTTCTCTGGTTCAAGGGGTCCTGTAGGGTCAAAGTTTGTAGCTCCCTGAAGAGTTCCTACAGTGGCATCGTTCACATCGTCAAAGTTTTCACCAAAATACACGGTGTGTAATCTTGCACCAAAACCCGGTGTCCATCTAAGGATTACATCCGGGTCAACAAATTTGGCACCATTAACCGGTGCATTATCATAGGCTGTCCGGGGTGGAATCGTAAAGCTCCAGATATCGCCTTTCCATGGACTATTCGGCTCGGCATCATTTACTTCATCGATTCGCCAATAGTACGTTGTGCCCGGGACAAGGCCATCCGGATAAGGATATCCCTGGAAGCCGGCGAGAATATACGTATCGGTCGTGTTGCCCCGGAACACGTCCGAGTCTCGGGTGGCCTCGTTTACATCATCAAAATCCTCGCCGAGATAAACATCATGTGAGACTGATAAATCTCCTACCCCCCAGGAAAGACTTATCCATGTCTCTAAATAGAGAGTACCGTCTCTGGGTGTGGGGCGAGAAGCATACGGATATGGTCCACCACCCTGCATGAGACTCAGAATCTGACCCTGTGGCAGAATCTCGTTGTAGATATACACCTCGTCGATCCAGCCCGTGAAGAAAGAGCGGTAATCACAACCTGGGTCAGCGCCCATATACAAGTTGTCTGCGTTATCGTATGGAAGAGGCACTTCCACGCTCGCTTGCTCTTCTCCGTCAAGATAGAGCGTCAACATATCGCCGTCGTACGTTGCCGCCAGATGAACCCACTCATCAATAACTACCTCCGCTGTAGCCCCTTCATAAACGCTGACACCACTTGAACGGGTGGTGAATACAAAGTTGCCCGTTGATTGAGGAGAAGCATCCGGCTCAGGAGCTACTAAACACAGCGCCCAACTTGACCATGTCGAGCAGCCCAAACCATGT
>CAZJIR010000417.1:0-2888 GCA_964546095.1 uncultured Pirellulales bacterium | reverse complement strand
TCCGATCTAGTAGACAAACGGTTATTTGAGGATTTCGTATGAGCTTCTATACGATTTCCCTCTCCTATATTAACAAGGACAATTATCACCAGCGTTGCCTATGTTAACTCTGTGGGTATAAAAAAGCCAGATTCCTTTTTACAACAGAATCTGGCTTCGGAGGAGGGTGATGAAAAGCTGATTAAAACCTTATATTATTTTCAATATCCTATATATCTAATCGATAAAATGACAAGAAAATCTTTAAAAGAAAAGGGAAAAATCATCATAAATTTACACTTTTCTTTTCAAGTATCAAGCTTTTAATTATAAAAAATCATTTTTTCTCTGTTTTTTTGAAAATAGTCAAATTTAGCCTCAAAAAAACCTTTTACTTTACGCTTGATAAATTAAAATTGTTCTAATATTTTAACTATTAGACTGTTATTTCTTTTTCCAACTTTTCCAAAAAACAAAAATGGCAACTAAAATTACAATAGCTGAACTGCTCGATGCCAAGCGACAAAATCGCCAATTTGCTGCTATCAGTTGCTACGATTATACTACAGCAAAGTTCATTTCACAAACCGACGTGGAGATGATACTTGTGGGTGATTCTGCAGCTCAGGTTGTTCTCGGCTACGATTCTACTCTGCCCGCAAAAATGGATTTTATGGTTACGATAACCGCCGCTGTCCGGCGTGGAGCACCAAACGTATTTCTCGTTGCCGATATGCCTTTCCTATCTTACCAGGTCGGAACCAGCGAGGCGATAAAAAACGCCGGCCGATTCGTTACCGAAGCCGGAGTACAAATGGTCAAAATCGAAGCGTCCCGCGCACATCTGGATGTAATCAAGGCAATCAGCGATGCCGGCATAGCGGTTATGGCTCATATAGGCATAAGACCGCAGAGCATCAGTAAGATTGGGCGATTCAAGGCCGAGGCCACTACCGCAGAAATGGCCGCCGAGCTGATAAATCTTGCCGGGCAAATGGTTGATCACGGTTCTTTAACACTCCTGCTCGAAGGCACCGCCGCGGAGGTGGCGGAAATAATCACAAAACGATGTGAAGTACCTGTAGTCGGCATTGGTTCCGGGCCGGGCTGTGATGCGCAAATACTTATTGCCCCCGATATTTTGGGGCTAACACAAGGGCCAGGTCCAAAGTTTGCAAAAAGCTTCGGCAATCTGGCTAAACATACTATCGAGGCATTCAATGCCTACGCAAAAGAAGTACAAACAGGCCAATACCCCGACTCCGCACATAGCTACCACATGAAATCGGGCGAACTGGAAAAACTCCAGGAATTGTTAAAAGACAAGACGTAAAGAAAAATATTAAATATCGGATTGTATCGATTCTTTGCCTTCTATAGTTCAAAGCCGGCGATTTCAGCCCCGCAGTCAGGGCATTTCGAATCTTCTATATTATTTACAGCAATCCTGTAGCCTATTCGTTCAATCAACATCCGGCCGCATTTATAGCAAAAGGTACTCTCAGCCCTCGATCCAGGCACATTACCGGGATAAATATAACGCAGCCCCGCTGCCTGTCCTATCTCCATAGCACGTTCCAGGCTGCTGATAGGTGTTGGTAAAGAATCCAGATATTTATATTGCGGATGGAACCTGCTGATATGCCAGGGAACATCAGGCCCGGCCTCCGAAACAATAAACTCAGCAAGTCTTTTTAATTCATCTTCAGAATCGTTCTGGCCCGGCACCAGCAATGTTGTAATCTCCATCCAGATATTTGTCTGCTTCGCTATATAGCTTATCGTATCGAGCACCGGCTGTAATTTTCCATGACATAACCTTTTGTAGTAATCCTCGGTGAACGCCTTTAAATCAACGTTAATCCCATCAAGCCACTCACCTGCAAAATCAATCGCCTCGGTCGTCATAAAGCCGTTACTGACAAAAACATTCGACAGGCCGCGTTGCTTGCCTAACCGCCCGCAATCATTACACAGCTCCATAAAAACCGTCGGCTCGGTATAAGTATAAGCAATACTCTTGCACCCGTTGCGAACAGCCCCTTCGACAATCTGCTCAGGCGCTATAGGCTCTCCACTGATTTGCCCCCTTTCTATCGCCGCCTGGCTTATCTGCCAGTTCTGGCAGAACTCACACTGAAAATTACAACCCATCGTAGCAACGGAAAAACTGAGCGACCCCGGCTGAAAATGAAACAGCGGCTTCTTCTCGATAGGGTCCGGATTCGCCGAGCACACCTTGTCATAATTCAGCGAATACAATACGCCGCCTACATTCTTTCGCACGCAGCACTTCCCCAGCTTCCCTTCACCAATCACACACCGCCAGTTACACAGCTTACACTTTACCTTTTTATCTTTGCCGGAACGCTCCCACAATTCCGCCCGCTTAAGCTCTTCTTTTCCAGTTCCCATCTCTAACTCCGACCAAATTAACTTTATTTTCTCCGCACCAATATATACAATAATCCGAATAAAATCAATTTAACAAGTTCTCTTATGAAAAGCCAACCATGCCGGTATCGAAAAAGCCAGCTAAGACAGAAAAAGCAAAGCTCAAAAAACTCATCCAGACCAGCAAAAACGTCATCGAAGACAGCTCCTTAGAAAACGGCGCCATCGTCGCCGCCAATTCCGACAAATCAACCTACCCCCCCACCGTCCAGGATTACAGATACGTCTGGGTTCGAGATGCAGCATACGTATGTATCGCGGCCGACCTGCTGGGACTAAAAGACATCCCCGAAAGGTTTTTCGACTGGTGCCTTAACAGGGCCGAAGGTTTTAAGACTACCGGCCTGTTCTATAACGCATATCACGTAAACGGCACAATCTCAGGCACTCTAATAAATCCCGCCGATGTAAAGCTTCCTCGAAAAGTAAAAGACAAATACCTCCACACCACACAT
>CAZJIR010000416.1:0-2903 GCA_964546095.1 uncultured Pirellulales bacterium | reverse complement strand
AAGTGAGATTTGTATCAAAATAAGAATTTTGTAGGGTTTTCTACAAAGCAACAATTTATAGTCAATGTTACTATGTCGCGATAAACATCTATGTGCTGAGATTTCAGGAGTGTTTCTGTGATTTTGGAAAAAATCGACTGGGTACTCATCGCCCTTTATTTTTTCGTTAGCATATCCATCGCCCTTATTATGTCGAAGCGCGCCGGTAAAAGTACCGGCGATTTCTTTCTGAGCGGCAGGAAACTTCCCTGGTACATCGCCGGAACAAGTATGGTGGCTACGACTTTCGCCGCGGATACGCCTCTTGCTGTTACAGAGTTGGTCGCACAGAACGGTATCGCAGGCAACTGGCTCTGGTGGAATATGATAATCGGCGGAATGCTTACTGTGTTTTTCTTTGCCCGGTTGTGGCGAAGGGCCGAGATAATGACTGATTGCGAGTTCGTTTCGATACGCTACGCTGGCAAGCCGGCTGCTTTCCTCCGCGGATTCCGTGCTGTTTATATCGGTATTTTTATGAATGTTATCGTCATTGCCTGGGTAAATCTGGCTATGGTTAAGATTTTAACCGTAACATTTCCCGATTTGACCTTTTTCGGGCTTAAGGAAATCTCCTTCATAGGTTTCACATTTGACTCTTATCTTCTGACTGTAGGTTGCCTGATGTTGTTTGTGGCTTTATATTCTGCGCTCTCCGGCTTGTGGGGAGTCTCGATTGCCGATGCCTTCCAGTTCGTGATGGCTATGACAGGCTGTATCGTTCTTGCAATATATGCTCTGGGAAGTCCTCAGATAGGTGGCATCGCCGGCTTGAAGGAGCAACTACCCGAATGGGTCTTTAAGTTCACTCCTGAGCTTGGCGGTACAGCCTCTGCAGGCCCATCCACAGCGGGGATTCTGAAGATGGGTCTCCTGACCTTCGTTACCTATCTTGGCGTTCAATGGTGGGCCAGTTGGTATCCCGGAGCCGAGCCTGGTGGCGGTGGATACGTTGCACAGCGAATTATGTCGGCGAAAAATGAAAAGCATTCGTTGCTGGCAACGCTTTGGTTCAATATAGCTCATTATGCTTTACGGCCCTGGCCATGGATAATTGTAGCGATGTGTTCACTTGTGATGTACCCGCAGCTCAGTGCCGACCAAAAAGGACAGGGCTTTGTTATGGTAATCGCCGAATGCCTGCCGCCGGGTTTAATCGGATTGCTGCTTGCGGCATTCTTAGCTGCTTATATGTAAACCATCTCCACCCAGTTAAATTGGGGCTGTTCGTATATTGTCAATGATTTATACCGGCCGTTTTTACAGCCGGGCGCTAAAGAAAAAGTCTATGTACGAATCTCGCGTATCACCACTTTTTTATTAATGTTTTTTTCCCTTTTTGTCACATCAAAACTTGACCGCATCAGCGACGCCTGGAAATTTATACTTGAGTGCAGCGGTGGCATTGGCCTGGTGCTAATACTTAGATGGTTCTGGTGGCGCATAAACGCCTGGTCGGAGATTGCAGCATTGCTCGCGCCCTTTATAATTTATCCTGTCTTGAAGTTTGTCTTTGACGTTCGTTTTCCGAATTCGTTGTTGATTATTGTCACCTTCTCATCGCTCGTCTGGCTTGCCGTAACGTTCCTTACCCCACCGACCGACCAGGCCAGGCTCATCTCTTTCTATAAAAAAGTGCATCCGGGCGGTACGCTCTGGAAACCGATTGCTGATAAGCTCACCGATGTCGAAGCTGATAGTGGTTATATGTGGCTCTTTCTCGACTGGATAGCCGGCTCTGCCTGCGTGATGTTTAGCCTGTTTGGCATCGGTAAAATCATTTTTGGGCAACTGAAGCTCGGAATCTTCTTTCTTGTTTTAGCCGCTGCCGCCGGCTGCGTTATCTATTCGCACCTTTCAAAAATCGGTTGGGAAGGACTGGGTGACTAACTCGCATCCGGGATTGAAGGTATGTGGCAACTAATGGGAATTTGAAGACCCGATAATTCTTTCATGGAAAACTGTTTGCCTCACATTTAGGCTGATTCTACGCCCAATTTAGAAAATCCACATCTCTACATTAAGTTCTTATCGGCTTCAACCGAATTTTTAAGATACATACCTGCCGTTTTTGCTACTTTGCATCGCGGAATGAAGCGGCGGGGGGAACTTTAAGGAAGTTGCTTTAAAAAGAGGTGTTAGCGATGTTAAGAGCGAAAGACGTTATGAGCACAACTGTAATTAGTGTGAAAAAGGATGCGTCGATATTTGAGGCTATCGAACTCCTGGTCGACAAAAATATCTCCGGCCTGCCTGTGGTTGAAGATGATATGATTCTGACAGGTCTTCTCTCAGAAAAAGATGTCGTGGAAATATTTTATGACATCGAGCGGGCGGAGGGAAAAACCGTTGGCGATTATATGACCAATCCTGCAGTATCTTTTGAAGAGAATAATGCCCTTCAAAACGTTTGTGACTTTTTGGCGAAGAATATCTTCAGGAGAGTCCCAGTCACATCAGAAGGCAGACTGGTCGGAATAATCAGTATAAGGGATATCCTCGAAGCTGTCCTTCATTTGAGGCAGGAAGAAGTAGTCAGTAAAAATTAAAGGACGATTTTAACAGCCCCTTGTTTTTGCCGAGTACTTTAAGTTTTAGCCCAGTCTTAATAAGTGCCAAGCAAAATGGAATCTTATCAGACATCGTAGTGTTCTTCTGTGTGGATTTGGACATTTCTTCTATAAGCCGTTGTTTCGTCATCAGAATTCATTTTGTCCAGTTGTCTCTGTGCCCAAAAGATTTTGACGGCGGTAATTCCACAGCCCAAACCAGTAACGAAGAAGACTATTGAGGCGAGTATTGCAAACAAATCACGGAGGATATAGACCAGAAATCCGAATCCGATTAACAGTAATCCTGTGATA
>CAZJIR010000415.1:1615-2909 GCA_964546095.1 uncultured Pirellulales bacterium | reverse complement strand
CCACAACTTGCTTATAATCCTATTTTTGTTTCAAAGAGCTTTTCTACAGAGCAACTATTGTTTATTTGTTATAAATTGATTGAAAATTTCTTATCGTCTTTAAGATTTCGTCTGCCCCGGCTGCAGGATGTATTTATTTGTGCTTGCGGTTCTTTGTCTGTTGTAATAGTTATAGTAACGCTCAAACTGGAATCCTTAATATCCATTTTGCTAACATCCAGTTCTACGGTTTTATCGAAGGTACCTCTGTTCTTATTTTTGACATTCAGTTTCGCCCAGGCTAAGCCGCTTGCTGTCAGGTTCCGTTCGCACGCCTTAAGATAAGCCGTATCTGATTGAAACAACATAGTATTGGCGCCATCTGTTAAAACGGTCATTTCGATTCCTATGATGGCGATTGTCGTTATCACAAGTATCATTACAAAACCATTTTGCCTTGGCTTTTTCATGTTTCTTCGAAACCTTTCAAAAAGCGCCGATATAAAACAAACGCGAGTTTGCCATCTTCTTCATTAAATGACCTCCTCGGACCTTATACTCTATATGAGTCTGAACCTCGACCGCATAGCCATTACCATTTTTTCGCTGAACTTGCCATTTTACTTTTGCATTTGGCACCGACCACACCGTTTTTTCTAAATTGTTAATCTGCTGATTGGCTGTTAATTGATATCTGAGTACCTTGTCATCTTCCAATTGGTAGCATATTGCGCTATTGTCTGACAATTCAATTAAAAGCAGTTTTTCGCCGGATGCATATTCACTAAGCGATTCCGGCAGCCCCTGGGCATTATCTATGTCCTTTTGCATTTGGTCTAACACGCTTAGTACAGTTGTGTTTTCCTGCACGACCCGGTGAGACCGTGGGATATCTTTTATAAGAGTGCTGAACAATCCATCCAGAACAATTACAAAAAATGGAAGAATGATTACTACGACCAATATTTCTATCAATGTAAAGCCCCTACGCATATTTATAACTCCCCTTTTGCTAAGAGCTCATTTTCAAGAATATACCTGGATAATTGAACTATCACATCCTTTTCGTAGCTCTTGCCGCTCGCTGTTACTTCTACCAAAGTCATTGCCTGCCATTTGCCGGTTCCTGCTGACTTTTTGATATTAACGCTGAGTTTTGGCCAGAGTCGCTCAAAATCTTCTTCGGTGACAGGTTTACCCGTTGTGCTTATACTATCGAGTTCGGCCTGGACTGCCGCTGTACATTGTTGTCTTACCAATTGATAGCGATTGAACTTTGCGAATCCGTGCAGTGATAATGCCAGTCCGACAAGAA
>CAZJIR010000415.1:0-1605 GCA_964546095.1 uncultured Pirellulales bacterium | reverse complement strand
AGAAGGATTGCTAAGATAGCAGATGCAACTCCTATTTCAGTTATAAAGAAACCATTGTATTGTTTGTTTTTACTATGCACAATTTTTCTCCATTCACTCCTCTCTTAGGGAACCATTTCAGCCAGTTGCCTAATAACAAAAATACCCGGCGAAAATATCCCAAGAACAACAAAACCAACTATTATTCCCATGGTAAGGATTATACAGGGCCATATAATGAATCTTGCGAGATTGACTCCATAGCTGTAGTTGGAGCGGTAGCACGACTCGATGGTCTCTAATACAGCCAGGGTATTGCCCTGATTAATCTGTCCATCAAAAGCCCATGCCAGAGCGGAGCCTAATTTGCTTTCTCGAACTGCGTCGGCAATATTGTCACCTTGTTCGACTTTGTTCAGCCATTTTTTGAGTCGTTTTCTGAAACAATTATTCACATCCAGGCCAAGTGTATTATCAATAGCTTTGTTGATGGTATAGCCCGAATTAAGTGACAGCCGTAAAAGCTCCGCAATCTGCACCATTGAATAATTCCTTTCGAACCAGTGTAAAATAGGCAAATGCCATTTAATAAAGTCACCAATTCGCGAAAGCAGGTATGGCTTGTCCGGCCGACGAGGTCTAAATTTGATTTGAATCGAAACAGGAATAACAAAAAGAACTGTAAGCAAAAATCCACCCCAGATTAACCACCCGTATTCATTCCCGATAAAACGTACTATCCCCACTAATAATCGAGTGGCTAATGGAAGACTCGCCTCTCCAGTCATCTCGTCTAACACAGCCTTAAACTGTGGGATAACGAACTTCATCATTGACAGCAATATAAAAATCATAAAACTTATTACTATTACTGGATAAAGAGGGTGGACTGGATTAATTTGTTTTCGTTCGTTGGTCTTGGTATTCATATCTGTTTCAATCGCGTTGATAGCAAGCGGAAGCTGGTCGATTTGTTCAGCAGCGGTTATCATTGCTACCGCACGGCTTGGGCATTTAGGATAACCTTTTTTAATTGACTCGCTCAATGAATAGCCCTGAAGCAACCAATCTCGTATCCTTTGCAAAATTTGTGATTCATTGTCTTTTCGTCCTGCGGCTGCAGATTCCAGCGCCATTGGTAAAGGCAGATTCTGCCTCATGCTCGAACCGATTGTCGAGATAACGTACGTGGCTGTTGTATGCCGTGATGTCAGACTGTAAGTTATAATCGAACCTATGAGTAAAACAAAAAATATAAAAATGACCAATCCCAAAGATTTGAACACGACTCCAATTGTTGCTATTGAAAGAAGGAATATGAAAATTACAAGAATCCATCTTGCCAGAGTTTGATACCATTCTTCAGTATCGGATTCTCGTTTTGACATCAGCACTTCTATGATTGTTACAAGGGAAATAAGCGGAGCAATGTATATGGCCCAGGATTCTTCTGCAATTGCAGCAACAGCTATTGCGAGGCTTACTACCGGTGATGTAATCAGAGCGATTGCCGGCATCTTCAATCCGAGATAGATATAAGCGGCTAACACTAATATTGCAATAATTACCATTATATCTTAACCAATCATTATGTGGACAAACTTGTAATAACTTGTATCATCGGTA
>CAZJIR010000414.1:0-2932 GCA_964546095.1 uncultured Pirellulales bacterium | reverse complement strand
AAACAATAATATACCAATCGAAACAGTCCGAGGCACTTTCTATATTACTTTTTTCGGTACCGAAGTCGTGATCGATAATCTTTTAGTTCGAATGAACTCGCTTCCCGCCACAATCGAAGTACCTCGTGACTTTACCACTATCCAGGAAGCAATTAACTCTGCGAGTGACGGTGATATTATTGAAGTCGCCCCAGGTACTTATACGGGTGATGGTAACTGGGATATTAACTTCCGAGGCAAAGCTATTACTGTACGCAGCGCGGACGGACCGGAGCGGACGATTATCGATTGTACTAACCAAAACCACAGAGGCTTCTATTTCCACCGAAGAGAAAGACAGAATTCCATATTGCGTGGATTTAAGATTATCGGCTCCGTTATGCCGGGTTTTGAGATTCCACCTGATGGTGTGAACTGGAGCCCGAGTCCTACACATCCTATTGGCGGCGGTATATACTGTGAGTTTAGCAATCCAACCATTATCGATTGCGTGATTAATGAATGTACCGCAAAATTGGGAGGTGGTATCGGGTGTGTGGGTAGCCTGCCAACGATTATCGATTGTGTCATCGAAGAATGTTATTCAGGAGGCCCAGGACTATCGGAATCTGGTGGATACGGAGCCGGCATCGGCTTAATCAGAGGCTCCATCGCCGAAATCATCAATTGCGCGATTAAAGAGAACATAGGTTCTCACAACAGCTATGGTGCAGGTATATATTGTCGAGAAAGTGAAGCTTGGTTAGCGAATTGTGATATTTCTTCGAATAGCGCACTGGGCACTATTCAAGGTGGGGGTATTTACTGTAGAGGGTCTTCTGCACGCGTCCAACTGGAACATTGTATCATTTCGAATAATAATGCCGAAACCGGTGGAGGTATATTTGCTGATTCCGCTGACTATGTGCGAGTGACCAATTGTACTATTGCCCATAATCAAGTGTCAGGTAACATAACCTCTGGAGGAGGGATTCACTCAGTTCATAGCAGCATAGAGGTCAGAAATAGTATTGTATGGCATAATGACGGCAGAGCTATTTCACCAGCGACTTCGACTAATCCGGTTCTCTATTCGAATATCGAGGGAGGTCACCCAGGACAAGGTAATATCAATACTGACCCTTTGTTCGCAAGCTCAAGAGATTATCACTTGAAATCAGGCTACTACAGCCACGGGCGCTACGATGCAGACCGTGACAGATGGGTTACAGATAACGAGCATAGCCCTTGTATCGATGCCGGTGACCCACAAGACCCCATTGGTTCTGAGCCGTTCCCGAATAGTAATCGCATCAACATGGGTGCATATGGTGGAACCCGCCAGGCAAGCAAAAGCTTAGGCCCTCTTATCTTTCACGTTGACGGTGAAAATGGCAACGACAATAACTCAGGCTTGAGCAGAACCGATGCATTCAAAACAATACAAAGAGCAGTGGATTATACTCTGAATGGCGATACAGTTGTGGTCTGGCCTGGGAGATACCAGGAAGAAGTTACCTTTGACCGTAAGGCAATTACGCTTCAGAGCGCAGACGAAGCAGCCGTTATTATGGCTCCAGCCGGGTATGCATTTTCCTTCTACGGTGCTGAAAGCTCCAGGAGCATCCTGCGTAACTTCGTCATTACTAATTGTGGTGTGGGAGCTATCTTCTGCCATGGTGCCTCGCCTGCTCTTATTAATTTGACCATAGCCGATAACCAGTTTGGGATTGTCGCTTATGGCGGGGCTGATCCTAGTATATCCAATTGTATCTTATGGGATAATGAGTTTGGTGATTTGGACCAATGCCGTGCCCGTTATAGTTGTATTGAAGAATTGAGCGAGCCTGATGAGGACCGAGGCAATATAAACACGGACCCATTGTTTATAGACCCGGATAATGGCGACTATCATTTACAATCCAGATACGGCAGGTATATACCCGAAGAGGGTGAATGGCTGTCTGATTCACTCTCGAGTCCCTGCATCGATGCCGGTGACCCAAGTATGTACCCCGGACGCGAACAAATGCCTCATGGTGGAAGAGTTAACATTGGCGCTTACGGTGGTACACCATTTGCAAGCAGGAGTGATTGGCCCTGGGGCGACGTTAACAATGATGGTCAATAACAAGTCTTAAGTTATTGATTTGGAAAACCATTGTTAATAGGAGCTTAGGGCCTTACGGTTATTTTAAAAACGACAATTTAGACTAAAAAAACAACAATTTTTTAGGTTGACAAAGAATTTAACAGCGCATATAATAGAGTACGTTGGCTAAATGCGCAGTGTTTGCGCACAAAACGGGTCTGAACACGGTCGGAGGATAGAAAAATCCACGTCCAATACAGACAAGTGAAAGTAGGTAAGGTGATGAGGCAGGGCTTTACGCTCATTGAGCTTCTTGTGGTCATCTCTATAATCACAGCTATTATGGCTATTTCATTGCCATCGTTCAGCCGGGTAAAACGCCAAGCCAGGTCACTGCTGAGTACGAATAACCTAATGCAAACCACTACCGCTCTTAATCTCTTTTCCTCTGATAATAAAGAAAGATACCCCGAATCAGTTGCTACCATAGGATTCGGCAGCAATTGGAACTGGTCAGACCCAACCAAGCTAACCGGCAACAAACAACGTAGTCCACGCTTATACCGAGCTATGAGCGAATATCTGCGGGGTTATGTAACCGATGCGAGTATTATGTACTGCCCAAACGTACCACGGAAATATAAATATTTACAAGAAGCATGGGACGCCGGCGATAGTTGGGATAATCCCGAGACCTCTTTTCCGGCTGATCCGGTCGGCGGCTCATATTGTTTCTATTGGAACTACACAGGATTCCTCGGCGGACGCAGGGGAATTTTCAGAGGGCCACAAGGACCGGGAAGTAGTGGAAGATACAGCAAGTTGCTTGTAAGCGATTATTTTGGTTATGACCACTGGAGA
>CAZJIR010000413.1:0-2939 GCA_964546095.1 uncultured Pirellulales bacterium | reverse complement strand
AAAAACAAACAACAAAAAAAAGCATGGGCTTACCGGAAATAAGAAAAAAGGCTCAAGCGCTCGGTATAACCCCAGGGAAAATGAAAAAGCCGGAACTTATACACGCAATCCAAGCGGCGGAAGGATATACGCAATGTTATGGATGGTCAAACGGTCAGTGTGGCAACACTGATTGCTGCTTTATGAAAGATTGCCTTAAAGTCAGATTGTAATTTTTACTTGTCTTGCACATAGCATAATATTCGCATTCAGGGCCACAACCAAATCCTGACTTCTGTAAGTTTGGACTCGTAATTCCTTTATCGCCCATTGCACAATTATTCTATCCACTCATCTCGAAAATTACCAAATAACCACAAAATGTCTTGAACAAAACTCCGTAAGAAACATAATAACACAAAGTATTTGAGTTAATATTTTTCTTTGGAGACAAGACTATATGGACTTAGTAATTACCGTAAAAGAGATTAAAGGCCATTGCCCAACATATAAAGTGGGAGACTCCTTCACTCTCAAAGCCGGCTATCAGCTTGTAAGTGACTATCCTGTATGCATGCACGGATTAGCTTCTTTAATGCCTTATTATAACGCTCTGCGTGTATCCGAACCTGTGCAATGGGGACTGGATGGCAAGGAAGACAAATCAAAAGCATTCATTCATTGTCCCGACCCTTGTGAATACACAAACGGTGGCACAGTAATCTTCGAGATAAGCAAGGTCGGACAGGCTGCCGGTCCTTCCGGCTCCTGTGGATAGCATATTGTTTGCAGTCTTTAGTCGTATCAGTGGGATGCTATTCTCCGGGATTTATTCATTAGGTTGAACAGACAAGCGATTATCATTAGCGCAGCCGTTCCCACTGCACCTACGATAATTCCATCAAAGTTACATTGTGCCCACTGCCATGAAGCAGATAAATCCCGAGCAAATGTCCCCCAACTGATAACAGCAATACTTACTCCTATCGACATAAGACCCTGCCAAAAACGAAGGTGAATTCGCATGAAAGATAAAAGAAACAGGCCCAAAAGTGCACCACCAAAAATTCCCGAAATCTGCCACCAAACATCCAGAATACTCTCCGCTCGGATCATCAAAAGGGCCGCACCGGTTCCAAGAATACCCCAAACCACTGTTCCTAAACGCAGAAATAATACGCTGGCCCGCTCTCCAATATCTGGTTTAAAATATCGCTTATGGAAGTCCAGCAGCAAAACCGTCGCCGAGCAATTCAACGCTGAATCCACCGTGCTCATTGCAGCCGCTAAAATAGCTGCGATAATCAATCCTTTTAGACCCGCCGGAACCTGTGTCGCAATATAATATGGGAAAACCTGGTCACCCTTGACTATACCCGCCTGTGCTAATTCGTCGCTACGAGAGTAGAAGGCAAAAAGTGTTGTCCCAATATAAAGAAAAACTGCAGTAAGAGGAATGTAAATTAGCATTGCTATCCAGATTGAGCGTTTTGCTTCCCGTTCAGTAGGAACAGAGCAATATTTCTGAACGTAATTCTGGTCGGCCAGTAAACTCCGCAGAGCCTCCGTAATTCCATAGATAATCATCACCCATACCGTTCGGTCGAACAGACGCGCCTGGGAAGCCAGAGTAAATTTCAAGCTGCCAAAGCTAAATTTATTATTGTCAATAGCCGCTTGTATCAACGGTTCCGGCCCCGAAAAAACATGAATTGACAAACTAACAGCACAAAAGAGGATGCCAACAATCATAATAACCGACTGCATAACATCTGTCCAAATCACGGCCTCCATCCCGCCAAGCAGTGTATAAATAATAGTAATAAGGCCAATGACTATAATCACAACAGCAATGTTCCACGAAACAAATGTGCTTAGCAACAGGCTGGCCAAGTAAAGAATTACTGCAACCCGCCCTATCATATACAGCACAAACGCCAGAGCTGCATATATTCGCCCCCAGGAACCGAGTCTATCCTCCAGAAACGTATAAACGGAAATCAACTGCATTTTTCGATAATACGGCACAGCATATTTGCAAACCAGCCAGACTGCAGGGATAATGCAAAGTGAGAAAATGATGGGATGCCAGTTGGAATCGAAAGCTTTGCCCGGCGTGGCAATATAGGAAATACTGCTGGTATAAGCACTCATCACAGCCAGTCCGGCCGCCCACGCAGGAATTGAACGGCCAGCAACCATAAATTGCTCCGCTGTCCGACACTTACGCGCATAGTACACACCCATTCCAACCAACACACAGCAATAAAGAAAAAGGATAACAATATCAACCGTACTAAGATTTGCCTGCATAATCTTTCAACTTATCCAAATTTGCTTTCTCTTTTTAGGAAATCCCCAGTTCTTTCAAATACCGCTGAATCATTTTATGTTCCGCCCGGCGAAAACGGTGGAACGGTTCAGCAAGGAAATCACTGCAAATACCCATACATGAAAGCGCGCACTTTATACCTTTCAAAAAGCTCGATTCAAACCGCCCCACATTATAGATAGTGGTGTTGAGATGCATTACTTTTTGATGCAGAGACTCCACCTTCGGCAGGTCTTTCAAACAGGCTGCATTATAGAGGTCCACATAAAGCTGTGGGACAAGGTTGGCCCCTCCGCACACACCGCCGTGCCCACCTAACAAAATCACCTCAGCCAGCAATTCCTCCCGACCCATAAGAAGCGAAAAGTCCGGGTGGTACTGAAGCAGAGACTGAAGCTGACGAAAGTAAATCATATTGCCCGAGCTGTCCTTGATACCTACAATCCCCGGAAACTCAGCAGCAGCTCGTATTGTTTCAGGTTCGAAAACCAGCTTGGTATAGCTTGGCATATTGTATAGAAACAATGGCAATGGCAATTCAGGTGTTAAGTGCTGGAGATACTCAAGCAACTCCGATTGTCCCGCGGGAAAGTAATATGGTGGCGCCAGCACGACAGCTTGCGCACCG
>CAZJIR010000412.1:0-2941 GCA_964546095.1 uncultured Pirellulales bacterium | reverse complement strand
CAGCATTCAGGAAATCGACTGTATCCCGGATAAAATTCGCAGGATTTTCAAATGTGCTTACGATATTAAGCCACAATGGCATATCCGTATGCAGGCGGCTTTCCAGCAACACTGCGATGCAGCGGTCAGTAAAACCATAAATTTCAGCGAAAAAACCACAGTGACTGCTGTTGACAAGGCCTATAAATTAGCCTATCAGCTCGGCTGTAAGGGAATTACGATTTATCGCCGGCATAGTAGAGACATCGAGCCGATGAGTTTATTGTAGTATTAAACTTATTGAGACACCAAAGCTTATCATCAAGTTAAATTTTACATAAGATTTTTGGTTCATTTCGATTGTTTCGATTTAAGTCCATTCTCTACTAATAAGGTTGACGGAATCGAAAAATAATCATATTTTGAATTTGCTGAATGAAAGCGAAAATAAAATCATTAAAAGAAGTTTAGAAGTATGGCTTCGACAAGAAGAAAAACCGTATTAAGCCTGGGCGCTCACCCTGACGATGCAGAGTTTATGTGTGCAGGGACACTCGCATTGCTTCATCAAAAAGGCTGGCAGGTTCGCATTGCCACGATGACGCCGGGCGACTGTGGCACGGTCGAATACAACCGGGAAGAAATCAGCAAAATCCGCAAAGCCGAAGCTACCAAATCGGCGAGCATATTAGACGGCAGTTTTCATTGCCTCGAATGTGATGATGCTTTCATTATGTATGACCGGTCCACATTACTCAAGGCTATTGAGCTGGTGCGGAAGGTGCGACCCACTATCGTCTTTACTACGAGCCCTTCGGATTATATGGTTGACCATGAGATGGCCAGCAAAATTGCTCAAACAGCCTGTTTCGCATGTGGAGTTGTAAATATCGAAACCGCCGAAGCCAAGCCATTTGAGCCGATACCATATCTCTACTATATGGACCCGGTTGAAGGAAAAGATAACTTCGGCACCGGCGTAAAAGCCGGCGCGATAGTCGATATTACCGGTGTAATGGACACTAAGGAAAAAATGCTTTGCTGTCATGAGAGTCAGCGTAATTGGCTTTTGAAGCATCATGGCATGGATGACTACGTCACTTCAATGAAAAAACTCAGTAAGCAGAGAGGCATGGAGATAAATTCACACTATGCCGAAGGATTCAGACAACATCTGGGCCATGCCTATCCGCAGGATAATATTCTTAAGTCCGAACTTGGCAAGCTTGTTCACGCTGAACAAGGATTATAACGATGGCAAGAAAAACCAGCATCCTGGCACCACAGTGGTGGGATTATACCACACTTGATGATGAGATTCTTAACGATGCAGCTACACTTACTGTAGAAGATATGGCTGATTTGACCAGAGAAGGTTTTAAAACCGTGTTTTACAATAGCCTTGAAGATTTTTACCTTGCAGAGGCTCTTGAGTATATCACGGCCTGGAAACAGGCGACGGCTGATAATCCAGCAGGCATCTGCGGGCCGATTGGGCCGACCGAACAGTTACCACTTGTCGCGAGGCTTGTAAACAAGCTGGAGCTGGACCTTAAAGATGCCCATTTCTGGGGAATGGATGAATGGTATATGGACGGCAAAGAAGTGCCACTATCACACCCTTTGTCTTTTGCAAAAGCAGATATGGAGCTTTGCTTTAACCGGATTAAAAATGAGCTTAAAATGCCTAAGTCTAACATTCATTTCCCAAAGTCTGATACTACAGAATATATTAAGAGCTGGGAAGGCATACGCTGTGCTGTTATGCAGGGTGGCCAAGGTGATATTAAACACTGGGCGTTTAATGACCCGGTTAAACGTAAGGGTAAATACAAAGACAGGCCGCCAACACCACAGGAGTATTGCCAGCTTACAACTCGGATTGTTGATTTACATCCGGTTACTGTTATGCAGAATGCGCGAACCAGCGGTGGCGGCGTAGTTACCGGTGTACCAACCCAGGCGATTACGGTCGGACCTGTCCAAACATGGAAGGCAGAGAAAGTCTCAATCTGGCAGGCAGGTACACACGATAATCCTTTCGGGATGAGATTAACGACACTTATGATAAGTAAGAAAATCTCTGACAGCTCGGTACCGATGTCACTACTGGCTGGTCACCCTAATGTACAGTTCAATTTCTATAGACCTGCCATAGGTAAGTGCGAGGCGGAGATGCATTGAAAGAGTAATAGAACACAATTTTGTGAAGATAAAATGGCCGCAGATGTACTAATTTTGAATACTGCTGTGACGGATTTAAGAAGGCCGGATTTTGAATTTGCCGATGAGCTGGTCGGCAAAGGCGGACTGGCTAAGTGTAAGACCAAAGATATGCCAAATTATTCTCAGCAGCAGTTGGGACAATGGATAGAACAGGGTTTTGCAACTGCAGGCGGACCCGGTAACACCGCACCTCTGATTGCGAGAACCGGCCTAAAAGTTGCAGTTGGAGTAAATCTCGGTAAGGGTGAATATGATGGCTTAGATGCTCAGGGCAGGTTCTTCTACGATGTGATGACTGCGAATGATATCGATATGTCACAAACTCATGTACATCCCGATTTGCCGACAGGGACAACCTTTATTCACAGCACCTCCAGCGAGGACAGAGGAGGTATTGCGTATTTTCCCAACGCCAATAACGATTTCGATTTCGCAATATTCAAAAAAGCCGTTGAGCGATTAAAACCTAACATGGTTTACTATATGTATTCCGGTTTGTCCGAAAGAGGCGATGCCAACAAAGGCCGGGATTTAGCTGAATTTATTAAATGGTGCAGAAGCAAGGGTGCTGTTACGATTGTTGACAGCCATACTTTAACAGGTAATCCCGGTGAGCTGATTGAGGCGGGTAAGCCGGTAGAGGAGTATCGGCTTTTAGAACCGCTCCTGCCTGAAGTTGACGTGTTCTTTACCTCCTGTGACGAAGCAAAGCTGACTGAGAATACGCTTTCTGCAA
>CAZJIR010000411.1:0-2947 GCA_964546095.1 uncultured Pirellulales bacterium | reverse complement strand
GACCCTCAAGAGGCCGTTGCTTTCTGGCAAAGAATGGCTACGGCAAAAGAGGGCGCCGCACCGCCTGAGTTTTTAAGCACTCACCCGGCCGACTCAACCAGAATCAGAAACATCCAAAAATTAATCCCAGAGGCTATGCAGTATTATAAGAGGTAGTTAGCAGTTGAATATCCACTCTATCAGAAGCTGGCCTCTACCCCGTGTGCCACCAAAAACCTAGTGTTGAGGTTCTATTTAACTCTGTAGCTAAGTACGCTGGCGCTAATGCCATTGGAGCGATTCTAACCGGCATGGGAAATGATGGCGCAAGCGGTCTACTCAACATGCGAAAAAATGGTGCCTTTACTATAGCACAAGATGAGGCATCGTGCATTGTTTTCGGTATGCCTAAGGAAGCTATCGACTGTGAAGCAGCCCAAAAAATTGTTTCACTATCGCAGGTAGCTCAAACAATGATTAATGCCGCACGGCGAGGTTCATAGCGTCCAGAATAGACGGTTGCCGAACAATTGTGACAACGATCCTGGCTTCCGTTGTTACTGCCCGCGTCCGAAAAAGAGACTTCCCTGTCAGACCACCTCAGCTGCCTGCATTTCGTGCATGTAAATTTCTTCAAGGTCTGCATGCTTGAAGTCCTGTCTTTTTCTTATGGCAACCAAGCGTCCCTGCTTCATAATACCAACGCGGTCGGCTATAATCTTGGCCCTGAATATATCATGGGTTGTCATTAAGATAGCCTTGCCGCGCTCGCGTAACCGGCGCAGTTGCTCAAGAAATTCCTGTGCGCTTGTGGGGTCGAGGCCGCTCGTTGGCTCGTCCATAAGAATAGCCGGCGGGTCTTTCAATAATGCAATAGCAATACCCAGTTTCTGACGCATGCCCTTAGAGAAATTTTTAAGGCGCATAGTTAAGGCCTTTTCCGGCAGACCCACGGAACGCATCACATCATCGTAATCCTTCTTTTTCAATCCCTTCTTACCCGCCAGTTCTGCGAAGAAAGCCAGATTCTGCCGCGCCGTGAACATGCCGTAAAGTTGCACGTTTTCAGAGACATAAGAGACGTACTTCTTGGCCTCAAGCGGGAACTTATTGCAGTCATGGCCGTTGATAAAGGCCTGGCCGCTCGTGGGCTGAATGAAGTCCAGTAGAATATTGATAGTCGTGGTCTTGCCGGCTCCATTTGCACCCAGCAAGCAGAATATCTCGCCCTGTTCGACCTTGTAACTTACATGATCCAGAGCCAGAACACCATCCTCATATCTCTTTGTCAATTCATCAATCTCAATCATTTTTTCTTTTCCTTTCTTGTTAAAAGCCATTATTTTTCAATTTTCAAACAGGCCTTTTCAACGCACGTCATATCTTAGAAATGACACAAATGCTCCGGCGAAAAACAGAACCGAGAATAAGACCAGCAGAACAATATCCATCCAACATACGCTTAGTGCTCCGGCAAGGCCGATATGTCGGTAGTTGGATATATGTGGAACGGGGACTTTGCCGGCGTCGAAACCTTCTTCCGTACGATACCCTCCAGACCATTGGTACTCAAGGGCGTATCTCTCAAATTCGAAGTGGTCGTAAAAATTTTGTTTTACCGTCTCCTGAAACTGCTGCGCCCGTTTTGAGAAGTTACTAACCTCGGCAGTACCAGTGCCTGATATTTCCGACAAGGCATAGGTAAAGCAACAAACAGGTGATATACGCGAAAGATTTGCTGCTATCGCTGTCTGGAAGTTACGTTTGTTGGTGTAGTCATCTTCAATTCTTTTAATCTCTTTATTAATTCGTTCCTGGAATTTCTGAAAAATCGGCCCCTTCTTGCTATCATACGTATCTCTGGCTCGCTTTGTACCTTCATCCTCATCATCAAAAGCACGTTCAACATCCACCCCTTTTTCAATTAATACCTTCTTATAAAGAGCAGCTTCCTCCTTTAACTGCTCCTCTTCAATCCCTGCACAAACCATAGCTTTTTCGGTACTTACTATCTGCCGAGAACGTATCGGATAAACTACCTGTGCAATCATCGGACTAATTTTTGGTACAACCAACGCCAACATAACCCATGCAAAAAGAGCCACTATCATCGATACAACAGAACTATGTGTAAGGACTGAAATCAATGTGCCCAGGTTAAATATACAGAAAAGAAACAACAGAGTAATAATAAGCAACAAGAAAATAGCACCAACGTGTGGCAACGTAAATAGCGAAAAGACATCCGAACTATTGAGAACCAGCAGACTCATCAAGAATGCGAGCAAGAATGGAATCAGGAACACAATGTAGTTCCCCAGTATTTTTGAGAAGACGACTTTCCATCTGGGAACGCTACCGGCTACGATTAATCTTAAAGTGCCGTTTTCTTTTTCACCTGTCACAGTCCGGAAAGTGAATATCAGCGCCAACAACGACAGAACCGTACTGACAATAAAGGTAAAATCAATCTTACCAAAGAGAACAGCCTGTAAATTATCATCCTGGGAGCTGTTTTCGATGAGGTAATTACCATTGATCTGCGTCTTTACCTTCATATTGATTTTGTCTTTCAGGCCGCGTGAAAATACACTCAATGGTGACGGGGGGCGATAACCTTCGGCCCGAAATTCTCCTCCCTCGTACCTATCCCCCCGGGCACGTTGTTCGTATTGCTGAATCGCTGTATTATAATCTCCCAGCCGCTGCTCGTAGTCTTTCACTGAAACATACATTCCCAGGGGGATGAGCACTATGCAAAGAAGCGTTGCAACGACAAACCGTAAATCCAGTATCGTCTCAGTGATTTCTTTTTTAATAAGTGTTCCTAACATTCTAATGTTTCCTTTCTATCTTATCGCACATCGTATTTTAAAAATGACACATAAGCCGCCGTAAATAAAAGGACATTAAACAAAACTAATGCCCCGATATCCCAGATGGCTAATTTTAGAGATTGGCCAAGCGT
>CAZJIR010000410.1:0-2956 GCA_964546095.1 uncultured Pirellulales bacterium | reverse complement strand
TCAGGTCTGGAGCGTACTTGCTTGTAAAAGCATTCATATTTCTTACAACCAGAATGTATTCATCATGCGCCAGTTCAAGACTTGGGAAAGTAAACTCGATTCCATTGGTAAAGCGGACTAAATTTAGGTTAATGGTCTCTGAGCCAACGTTTTTCAGCTCAATAAACTCAGTTTCCGGATCGTCAGGTCTGTTGGTATTCTCTGGATTGTACATAATCTCTGTGATACGCAGATTCTCTGCAACCGGCCCGACCGCAAAGGTTGCCTCATTCAACGCACTCCAGGTCCTGTCACTTAACGCACGCGCTTTGACCTGTACGCTCTGGGTCAATATGATAGGTCCGGAATACGTCCTTGCATGTGAATCGTTCACAACTCCGCCTACCTGACGCGGGTCGGCTCCATCAAGGGTATACCATACTGTGGCATTCGCTCCTATAGACAGTATATCACCAAGCTCAACCTGGCCACCTTGGTGATACGAGCCGTTAATATTAAAGACAGGGGCATCTACATTCGGGTAAAGGTTTGCACTCCTGAGCCGGCTGAGTACACTCTCCGAACGGTTCGGAAACAGACCTGTCAGCTTACTATTTGAAGTGCTCAACCAGTCCTGACGGGTATACGGGACAGACCTCCGGTTATCACCCCATCGGGCGGACTCACCGACGATGGCACGGTCTATCTGATTCATTCGAGCCTGAAACATTTGAGCCGAAGCCGGATAAGAAAGTACGCCGCCATTAAAGAAATGACGATGTACGATGTCGGCAAATCTCATACGATACTCAGAATTACCGTCAAGTCTGCTGTGAATATTGGATGGGCTTTCGCCAATTTCATTAGTTCCTTCCACTGTGTGCTCAGCATCCCAGGAATGAAAACGCCATCTTCCCTCCGGATGATTGCGATGTGTTGCATACCAGTTCTTGTGCGGCCAATCGTGGTTCCCACAGAACCAATTGGCTAACAGATATGTAATGAAACTGTCAACATCCAGTTTTTGAGTCAATGTGTTGTACTTAGTTATATCACCTGGGTCGGATTGCACAGCGTTCGCAGCGTTGAGCATTAAATTGTAGTTGGCCGTTGCGCTGCCTCCCTCGCCGTTGTTAATAACACCGCTGCTGCTATGCTTTACTGCATCGTACTCATCTTCATCGCCGCCAAACATCTCCGCCGCCCAGGCATGGTCGGGTCGTTCATGGATATAGTACATTCCCCAATACAGGCCGTTAATATAAACATGTGCATAGGAGCCGTGAGGGGAATAACCACTCATTGCATTATGCAGGTCGGCAACATACTGGTCCTGAATATATAAGGCGGTATTTCGCTGGTCACTGCCGGGATGTAGCCATGAGTGGTTCAGTACAGCATCTAAGACGACAGTATTGTGACGGTCAACCGGCGAATCACCAAACAGCTTAAAATTGAGCTTTGGCGGACCACCGGTAGCCCGACTGTCATCGGTCTGAGTTTTGAACCTCGGCCGCATGGACAGCTTAAATGATTTCCATCTATTCAGACTCGTACCTCCGCCACTCACACCTCCCTGCATTGCCATAGCGCAGTTAACCTGAAAATCATCTTTGGTGTTCGGGTCAATAAACTCAATTGAAGCCACACGTTCAGTGCCGTCCTGAGATTGATTGATATAGATGCCCCGGTTTCCAAACCAGTCATCCTTGTCCATCACAAGGGAAATAGTAGGAACCGACACAAGGTCTTCTTTAATAGTAGCTGCATAAAGACCTTCAAACATATCGATGCCGTTTTGTCCTACAACATCCGGGTCCACTTGGTAATCACCGGTAACCGAACCCCATGAAGTCGGATAACCCGGCGGAGTAACCTGGGCTCCCGTAGTGGGGTTCGTGGCTTGTTTTATTACATCATCGAGAAAAATATACGTATGAGTATCAACGTTAGTTGACTTCCAGCCCGGCCTGAACGCCATCGCCCGTAAGCAGGTTGTTGTGCTGATTGTTATAGGAGAATTAGGATTATAAGTCATGCCATGGTTAGATGTTGGAGTGCTTCCATCAGTAGTATAGCGAATCACCGCCCCGGGTGTTTCAATAGTGATTTCCACGTTAAAAGGTTCACCATAAAAGCCGCGGTCCTGGCTGAATTTTGTATCTGCCACTACGGCTAAATATGAACCATCATTTGATGCTCCCGGTGTCGGAGAGAGCGTCACCCAATTGTTAGTACCATCGGAGTCGCGACCATAAGAAACATCCGAAGTCTGGCTGCCAAAGACAATACTGTCCAGAACAGTTATGCCGTCAACATCGAACAGGCCGATTTCATCACCGGCACCGGCATCGAGTTCAAAGCTTGCATGCAATCCGGAGTCGGCTGTATCATTGTCCGCCCATATCAACAGGTAACCGCCCGGCGCAATAGTGGTAACCGAAGGATTATCATTTGGAATTTGCCACCTGGTAGGCTCGGACAGGTCATCTGTTAGATACATTCCACCTACGTTGATAGGCTCCTCGCCAGCGTTGTAAATTTCAATCCAGTCCTCGTGCTCACCTTGCGGGTCGGCAATATTTAGGTCGTTTCTCGCGAGAAATTCGTTAATTACAAGAACCGCTCCCTCTCCCGCATGCCAGTTTTTGGCCAGAATGGAAAAGTCTACCATATTAACTATGCCATGAGCATTGAGGTTGGCTGGACTGCCCGGAGGATCCAGCCACTGCGCGGAAAATAACACCATGTCCAGCCAGTTGACCTTGTTGTTCCCATCCAAATCACCAAGCAAAGGCTCGATTATAGTAATAGTAACCGTGCCACGGCCTTCCTGCAGCACATCATCCCAGACTTGAAGCTGCAATACGTAATCGCCCGGCTCGGAAAATACTGCACATGGGTCCTCGATATCGTCACTCGGAAGAAACGTCACTGTGCCCGGGCCGTCGAGTTGCGACCATTTCACAGCTAATAT
>CAZJIR010000409.1:0-2977 GCA_964546095.1 uncultured Pirellulales bacterium | reverse complement strand
GTCTTCAGCAGCCATATTCATCCAAAATGCTACCGAACCGGTGTCCGAGCGCAGGCCCATATTTTCCGCCGGCAGAGTAACAAAGTCATCCTCCTCGAATTGCAGCGCTCCACCTTTCAGACCTTCTATCCACACCGGATTACCACCGATTTCGGCATGGTTGCCTTTGCTGCTTGAGTCATTAACAACAGTGCCTTCAGCCTCATCAAGCTTATATTGAGCTATTAGCTGGGCTGAGGCATTACCTGCGGTGCTCAGAACAAGGACGAGACAGGTCAAATAAAACAATTTTTTTCTCATAATAGTCCTCCTTCAATAAAGAATAGAAATAAACGATTAATAATAACTTTCAGGTTCGTTATGTTTCTTTTATACCCTGCCGGAAAAATTTTATGATTTGACCATACCTCCTTCCTTCTGAAGCCCGAAGACTATGCACATTCCTCACCTCAGGTGATTTCAATACGCGATTGCCGGCCCGTGCAGCGTTGCCCCTTTTGGCTTCACTCAGGGCAGGCTTTACGTAGATATTAACCCTGCTCTTTTATTTATACCAAATTAGCAACTTTCACGTCAAGAATTATTTGCCTGTTAACAAATATGTACACAGATGTAAATAAAAAGCCCCGCTTAGGACGGGGCTTAAGGTCTTAAAAATAAAGGTCTTAGAAACTTTTCTACTTGTCGGACAGTTCCAGATAGGCAAAGAATGTATAGCGGCCTCGCTTTACTAACAGTACGGCGCCTCCATCTTTTTTGGTCTTTTTTATTGCGTTATTAAATTCTTCTGTATTCCTGACTTTCTGTCGATTGACTTCTTTAATCAGCGCACCCGGCGCTATACCGAGCTTTTCGGCCTTTGAACCTTGCTCAACATTTCTAACAATGACTCCGCTCTGGCCTTCATAGCCATAACGCTCTATCAGTTCATCTGTCAGGTCCTGCACAGTAAAACCTAATTTTTCAACTGTCTCTTCGGGAAGATTGCCGGTAAGTTCATCCGTCGATGGACGTTTACCAAGCTGTACGGTAATTGTGTTTCGTTTCCCATCCCGCCACACAACTAAATTAACTTTGGTGCCGGGTTTGAGCATTGCTATACGGTTACGAAAAGCATCTGCTGAATCGACCGGCTCGCCGTCAAGCTCAAGGACGACGTCGTTGTGTTTTACTCCGGCTTTGTCGGCGGCGGAATCCTTAGTAACCTCCGGAATAAGAACGCCCTTGCCATTTTTAAGGCCGAAAGCCTTGGCCATTTCTGGCTTAAGGTCCTGAGGCATGACGCCAAGAAAACCCCGCTCGACGGTCCCGCTTTCAATAAGCTGTTCGTAAACGTGCCTGGCCATATTAATCGGTATTGCAAAGCCGATACCAATATTGCCGGTTGAGCCGGCAATGGCGGAATTAATTCCTACTACCTTTCCATCAAGGTTTAATAAAGGCCCGCCTGAGTTACCGAAATTTATCGCAGCATCTGTTTGAATGAAGCTTTCCAGAGCTGCTAAATTAAAACCACTTCTTCCTTTTGCGCTTACAATTCCTGCAGTTACGGTGTGGCTCAGTCCGAGCGGGTTGCCAATGGCAAGGACCCATTCGCCGACTTCAAGAGTATCGGAGTCTGCTAATTCGAGATATGGAAGGTTTTTCGCATCGATTTTGATAACAGCGACATCGGTATCCTTGTCAGTGCCAATAATTTTGGCGGTAAACTTTCGGCCATCTGTGAGTTCGATTTCGACTTTTTCAGCTTCCTCTACCATGTGATTGTTTGTGAGTATATAGCCATCGGATGATATAATTAAGCCGCTGCCCTGGGCAGTCCTTGAATCACGGTATCTTCTTGGTTCCTGGCGTTCTCGCGGGGAGCGGCGACGGAAGAAGAAATCGAACGGGTCAGAAAACGGGTCGCCGAAAGGCCAATCCTGTGTTGATGGGTACTCGAGCGTAACGGTTCTTTCAGCCTTTAGCGAGACTACAGCCGGTGAGGCCTTCTCGGCAATAGAAGCAAATGCTTTGCCCATCTGCCGCAACGTAGCGATACTGGACTGGTCTTGCGCAAGGATAGATAAAGGGCTGGCGAACACCATAAATAGAAAGATAGTTGAAATTAAAAGGTAATGTGAGCGTGTATTTTTCCGTTTTAACTTGTGAATCTGCATTTTAGCCTCCAATAAGTTAGTTAAACAAAATAATAGCCAGCGCTAATAATTCGACAATAATGAAAGACAATTTAAGTAAATTTTATACGATTTTATTATCAATAAGTTCATTACGTCAATGTTTTTTTGGGTTGTTCTTTCCAGGAGTGCATTTACGGTTTGTGATTAGGCTTACGGGGGAAAGGCTGTTTCGGCCGATTAATTGACAAGCGGGCTAAAGCATTGTTGGAATTGTGTGGAACTTCAGCAGTGTTCGATTGTATAACAAAGTAAAAGCGCTGTGTATTGGATTGGATTACGCGTAATGACACAGGAAACAAAGGTCATCCATCAGGTACTGGAAGGTGATATTGAAGCTTTCAGGCTCATCGTGGAACGGTACGAAAAACCGATTGTCCGGATGATTCGGAACATAACCAATAACGGCCAATCCTGTGATGATATCGCCCAGGATGTGTTCTTTACCGCTTATCGGAAGCTGGCATCCTTTGATTCGGCGCGGAGTAATTTTTCTACATGGCTGTTCACTATCGCCAGAAATAAAAGCATAAATGCGCTGAGAAAAAAAAGACCACGTTTGTTGAGTGAGCCGCCACAGAACAGCGATATGCATAAGCCATCCGATGAGCTTAGTGAAAGGGAGTTTTTTGACCAATTAGATATTGCGCTGGAGGCCTTGCCTTCGGCGCAGAAAAGGGCATTTGTTTTGGCTGAATTCGAGAAATTGCCTTACGAAGAAATCGCACAAATCGAAGGAGTAAGGACAGGGACAATCAGGTCAAGAATCCACAGGGCCAAAAGGAAACTTGCAAAGACCT
>CAZJIR010000408.1:0-2984 GCA_964546095.1 uncultured Pirellulales bacterium | reverse complement strand
ATATGCTCCCAGGCTTGAGCATACTTCTTCAACTGATAATACCCGAATGCAAGTCCGTAATGTGCATCACCAATGTCCGGCTCTATCTCGACTGCTATTAAGTATTCAGTTACCGCCTGAACATAATTCTCACTATTGGAATGCGCAGCTCCGAGATTGTAATGAATCATAGCTTCATCGGGTTTTATTTGAATAGCTTTTTGATACTGCTCGATGGCCTCTTTGTATTTTTCCTGTGCGAAATAAGCATTACCAAGATTTACAATAGCAGACAGCATATCAGGTTTTAATTCCAGGGCCTTCTTGAACGCCCAAATTTCGTCAGCAGACGAACCTAAATTGTTGTAGCAAAGCCCCAGACCATGATAAGCCTCCGCCAGATTGGGCTGCATTCTTAATGCCTTCCTGTATTGAGTTATAGCCTGCTCGTAATTGCCCATCTGCTCGTAAACGTTGCCTAACTGGCTATAGCAGGAAGCATCTTCCGGCACCATAGCAATTGCCTGTTTTATTCGTGCTAAAGCCTGATGAAGCTTTCCCTGTTTACAGTATGCTACGGCCAAGTTCTTATATGCATCCGGGAAATTAGGGTCGAATCTTAACGATGTGTGGTATTCAGAAACCGCATAACTTAACCAGCCTGATTTGTACCGCGGGCTCTGAATCTCTGATTTACGAAGGTATGCGTTTCCGAGATTGTTGTGCGTTTTGGCGTCACCCGGATTGATTCTAAGCGCTGCTTTATACTCGTTTATCGCTTTTGCAATCTGGTCCCTTTGTAGGTAAATATTACCCAAATTTGCACGTGACTCGGATAACATCGGATTTATCTCTACAGCCCTTTCAAGCGCTAAGAGGGCAGATTCTTCGTTACCGATGTCATCGTAGCTATTGCCGAGATTATTTAAGAAGCAGCCTAATGTTTGAATCTTGTTTAGATTCTTCAGATAGATACTACTATTGTTTCCGTGCGGGACCTTGAACCTTTTTATATAGTGGTCATCAGGAGCGTTTCCACCTTCGCTTGTTGTTTCAACGTTGAATTTTTTTACGCCATCATCGTACCTAACAAAAAAATGCCCCGGTACGACAACTCCGTACATAGGAATATCAAGACGTTCGGCCAGTGAAAGATAAAGAATTGAAAGACTCAGGCAGTAACCCTGTTTTTTATTCAGAACGGTGTGCAAAAACAGGCTGTTTGGGTCAGTTGCCTCTGAAATCGAGGTGAATCCCAGCTCATCAAACAAGTATGCGTTTATCAACGGAATCGCTCTATAGCTTGACCTTATTCTTTTACGTATCATTCTTTCACGTATCTCATAGGCCATATCATCCAATCTTGTCAGATATCTTCGACCATATACCATGTCGCTCCAGCGTTCCGAAACAATCAGAGCTGCGGTAGCTAAATCAACTTCATCTTCTCTCAGGCGAAGAACCTGTTCGATCGACCTTGCGTACAGACCCGCCTTATTAGCATTGGCCAGAGGCTTTTGTTGCGATGCAAGCACTACCGGCGTAAAAATGAGAACACAAATAATAACTGAAAGAAACTTTTTCATTAGTTCTTTAATTGAGTTTATCTCTTGACGGCTCATACAAAACCTTCTGCACAACAACAAAGTACAAATGATAAGTATTTGCCTTTGCAAATCTTATCGTCATATAAACCATTATTGTTTTATATTTTTGGCGATTATTATGTTGAAAAACCGGCTATTCTAAGTAAATACCTATTGTATAGTCTAAAAAATGCGGTTATTTTATTCAATGCTTTTTTAAATTAGAGTAGTTCAATGGCTCATAAAGTTACAATTATCGCTAATAATTTATATAGATTTACGTTTTTTGTAAGACGTTGTGCGTGTCACAGCCAGCTCTGTAAAATGTTTCTGCCATTATGCATTTTGACACTGGGGGCATGCAGCGGGCCGGGTACGTTATCATCGAACGAACCTAATATTTCACAAGAGCCAGAACAAGCGGAAATCAGCCTTTTCGACGGCCAAAAATTAGGACACTGGAAGGTGACCGATTTCGGCGGTCAGGGAGATGTGTATGTCAAAGACGGCGCGATTTACCTCGAAATGGGAAACTATATGACCGGCATAAACTGGGCCGGGCCTGTGGTCAGGATGAACTATGAAATCACACTCGAAGCAAAACGCGTCAGCGGCAGTGACTTTTTTTGCGGGCTGACATTTCCTGTGGCCGACAGGCCCTGTTCGTTAGTACTCGGCGGCTGGGGCGGTAGTATGTGCGGGCTCTCTAATATCGATTACTACGATGCCGCCAATAACGAGACAACACGAGTTCTTTCATTTAAGGACGAGCAATGGTATCGAGTTCGCCTGCGTGTTAGGCCGGACAGGATTGAGGCCTGGGTCGATGATGAAGAGCTTGTAAATATAGAAACAACCGGTCGGCATATCAGCGTTAGACCTGAGATGGATATGTCTGTGCCGCTCGGTATTGCGACCTGGTGCACGACAGGGGCAATTCGTAATATTTATGTGAAGAAATTGGAAGATTAGTGAATTAGAGATTAGCGAATTGGCCTTGAAGAAATAAGCTTTGCTATCTCACGGATGTAAGAAATAAAAAGGTAAAAGTAGGATCCCGATTAGGTCGGGATTTTTTCTTGTGTTTGGCGGGAATGCCGTTCATAATAGAATTAGCAAAAGAGGGAATTTTCAGCATTGATGTGCAAAAAGTTCGTCAAATGAGCGGTGGATGAATGTTGTATATTGCTATATTGAACGGAGGAATTTATTTATGCCGGAAAATAAGGATCAGAGTGAGGTCGAAATCACTAAGGAACCAACGAATGAGTATATGTATCATTGGGTCACAATCGATCGGGACACGTTCATGTTTTTCCTGCGTGCCCTAGAGTTCTATACCTCACTTATTGATAGGGACATCGAAGCCATTGAAGGGGAAGCAGAATTGAAGGACTTGGTGCCCGAGGATCAACGACG
>CAZJIR010000407.1:0-2987 GCA_964546095.1 uncultured Pirellulales bacterium | reverse complement strand
TTATAAAGACATTGGTTTTACGGAGGTGGATATGGCTTTGGGATTTTGTTCGTTGTTTGTGCTGCCGGAGGCCAGCATGAGCGTCGTACGGTATCACGCAGACACGAAGTGGCGGAGTGATTAAAAATGGTGCGAACCGAAGGCAGAACAAAGCGTCAAGAATCGAGATATGAATTTTTCTTGAAAATTCGGCTTATAAAATGTAAGTTGGTAATAGATAAGCGAGCGAGAACATCTTGGATTTGTGGTTAAGTAGAAATAGATGGATGTCCCTTATAAGTATATTTTGATAAAACTACGGGTCAGACTATGGAATCAGAACAAGTTGTCAAAAAGAACAAATCAGCCTGGAAGATGTTGTTTGTTGGTTTTTTACTCGGGTTGTTAGCAAGTTTTCTGGTGTTGGTTATCATTGCTTTCAAGTATGGTCCCCAAGGTGAAAGTACTTCGGTGGATTTGTATTCCGGCCATGCAAAGACTCGCAAATTTTTCCTCTGGAAAAAGTCGGATATCACCGAGCCAAATTCCCCGCATGTACAGTGGGCTATCAAGCATCAAAATCCTGTAAGAAAATGGTATATGCCTGCTGCCAGCGTGTCAAGACCAGTATGGTTTGGGAAAATGAGGGCAGTCAGCTACAATACACGAGAGTATATTTGTAAAATTTACTCTTTACAAATACCCGAAGAAGAAAAGATTAAGCTGCTGCATCAGTACCATAAAGAACTGGATGCTTTGATGTTAAAGAATAGGGAAATGCAGGAGGAAATTTCGAAATTAATCCCTGTCACGAAACCTTTATATGAGGAGTGGGATCAGAAGCTGGAAAAAATAAAAAATGATGAGAAATAGGGGGTAGGATTTAGGGGGTAGAAATGATATTCGTATCTCGTATCTCGTGAAGCGTATCTCGGAATGGTCCACCGACTTTGTTGGGCACAAGTACCTGGGGCACAAGCTCACTGTGTTTGCTCTGTGGCTGCCACCCGTCGCAGCATTCTACAATGGATTAATATGGATATAAAAGACACACATGATTACATCACACTATGAAAGTGAAACTGGAAGCTTGCACTGGTTATCCAGTTAATTGAACAATGGGGATAATAGTTTCTACAAATGAAATGTTAATATGCTTTGAATATGTGCTATTTTAAATTTGACTTGGAAGTGTAGCTAAGCGTTTAATATGGGAAATGTCAGATAATAACATGTTAGAACCTAATATCATAAGGTGCTTTATGACTCAAGAAGAAAAGCCTTCCTTAATAAAGAAATTCATCAATCCTACAGAACTAATTGTAGCGTTTATATATTGGCCAGTGATTATTGGATCTATTCCTTTGCTGACTGGCCACACCGACAAGAACCGAGGAGAAGGTTACGCCGTTGCCGCTCTTGCCGTCGGATTTATTCTTGCTCCAGTTTTATTCGGCCTTGTGAAGTTTGCTGTACTGGTTGTTATTGTTCCAAAACGTGAGCTAACTGGAATAGCCGAATATGAGATTGTACATAAACGGGTTAAACAAATCACAGGTTGGTTGCATATGGCTATCTTAGCTTTGTGTATGACATTGTTAGTAATGGCGTTGAAGAAGGAAGGTGTGTGGTAGATTATGTGACGTGTTAATCTATAAAATCACTTTAGATATGTGATGAATATAATGGAAAACAATCAGTTTGTTGGAGCGGTTATAATAGCCATATCAGTGCTTGTTGGATTGGTGAGTAGAATCGTTAACAAGACTGGAACAGCTCTCCTTTTGGTTATTGTATCTTCCATTGGGTACATAGTTGGTTTCTACATTGCACTCAAAGGCTACTTATGGTAATGCACTCAAACTTACTTGCTTCGCTTCTGGGAGCAAAGGAAGTCACGTAGTAATATGTAATCCCTCTAACATGCCGCTCCAGAAGAACGCCGCTGACAGGTCGGCTCTGAGCTTATCGTTAGAAGTTTCGTGATCAGCCCTTAAAAGACTGCACCAGTCTTTTGAGGATTTCTTTATTTTTGGAGGTGTTTGTCCGATAGCCACTCTATACCCACTAACAGCTACTACTAGATTACCAGAACAAACGGAAGATTTTTTGGGGTGAATTAAGGTTGGTATTTGCTATCCAACGGGGTAAAGCCCCGGTTAGATAAGCTTCGCTACCCCACAGGGCAAGCTCACGGGGTAAAGACGTGTTTATATATGGCCGAGGAAATTTGTGGCGATTATGAACATGGCGTGTGACCATGTTAGGGGGGATATGGATGGCTTTTTCTTATCTTTAAATATTTGCTCGGGGAGGTAGGTGTCTATTCTGTTCAAAGGCCAGTTGAAGTATTTTTCCGATTTTTTCTTATCATTGCGAAGGTGGAAATAGATAGCCATCCAGAAATTGAGCAGAGGCCATGCGCCGGCGCCTGTTAGTGTGACGAATCCATTTTTGACCTGGCCGCAATAGATATCGCGCGGGTATCTTAGTAGGCCGCCGTTAGAGATTGTATTTGTCTTTATTATTTTATCGACGGTGTTTTTCATCTTAATGTCGGAGGGGTCTAATATCCCTGCGGGGTATATTAGTCCGAGTAGTGAGGTGTCCGGCCGGAAGTCGTCTTTTCTGATTTGAGGGAGTTTGGCTATTTTGCCTTTACTGTAGGTGGCAGGGATTGTGTTTGCATTGCAGGAGTAGAGCTCGCTGAAGATATCCGACATTTCTTTTTCTGTTCGCAGCCAGTTTCTTCTTTTGCCCAGCAGGTTCATTGCGGCCCTTAGGCCGGCGGTGCATATCGCCAGAGAGTAGGTGTGGTATCTTTTTTGGGTCGGGAGGATGCATCGTTCCTCCCACAAATCGAAATGGGGGAGAATGAACCTGCCATCCTTCCAGGAATTCGACAGGCCGGTAGCTGTTTTTTCTATTAACGGCTTGAATTCGGAGAGCTTGTTAATCTTAAAGTGTTTTATGTGGTGGTCTATTGCTATCAATAAAGAGCCGTTCTG
>CAZJIR010000406.1:0-3007 GCA_964546095.1 uncultured Pirellulales bacterium | reverse complement strand
GCACTGTCTTGATTTTTTAACGGAAAGGTTTTGGCGGAAAGACAAAAGAACAAAGCTTTTCGGTATTACTGTCAGCGATGGTGCTTATGAGAAGCACATCAGCCCGGATGGTTCCATTTCCGGCCTAAATAAAATCGAATCCCGCTTTATGGCAGGTGAGGTAACTGACCTTGTTGGAGCCGGGGACTCATTCAGGGCGGGGCTTATTACATATATCGCCTCCGGCCTGGATGAGTTCAGGAACGGCTCTATGAACTTCACTGAAGCGGTACAGATGGGTAATCTTTTCGCATCGCTTTTTATCAAAGCGCCACTTGAAGATAGATACACCAATATTAAAAGCTATGATACAATGTTGAGGATACTCCGAAGCGGCGCAACTTATGCAAGCTTCGAGGCATTGCAAAACGCTTTGAGTTGAAAATGAAAAAAGAAAGGAAATACAAATGGCCAAAAAGGACACTGAACTGAACTGGCGGAACAAGATAAACAATCACGCTCAGATTGGAGGCATTGAAACCTCGATTCTGGACAACGACCTTGGAAAAGGAACACGAGTCGCCTGGGTGAATACCGGTTCAGGCCTTCGATACAAAGTTGTTATCGACAGGGCATTGGATATCGTTGAAGCTTTTTACAACCGATATAGTCTTGCATGGCTCAGCCACGCCGGTGTAACTGCACCTCGGCCCGATGCCAACCGTGGAATCGAATGGCTTTATTCTTTTGCCGGTGGTTTGGTTACAACCTGCGGCCTCACTCATATCGGCGTACCTGAAAACGATGAATTCGGCGAACGTGGACTTCACGGGCGCATCAGCAATCTTCCCGCCAGGGTGGAATCGATTGTCCAGCCTGACTTAATTGCGGGTAAACTCGAAATGAGTATCACAGGAGTTGTAAAACAATCACGTGTGTTCGGACCGAGTCTGGAATTGAAACGCACCATATCAAGCACTCTCGGAGAGACGACCATTCGAATTCACGATGTTGTTACTAACATTGGCAATACGCCGGTGCCACATATGATATTGTACCATTGCAACTACGGCTGGCCGCTTGTTGATGAGGGAACAGAAATTATATGTAAAGGCAAATGGGTATCGCGCGGGTTGGACATGGATAACGCGGTTTTTAATAACAAACGCAATTACAAAAAGTGTCCCAAGCCACTCGAAAGTCACAGAGGCGGCGGCGAAGGCTGCGCTTTTATCAATGTGACCCCAGACAAAAAGGGAATCTGTACCGCCGCTCTCCATAATCGAAAACTCGGCCTTGCGCTTGTTTTAAGATATAAGAAGAAACAATTACCCTGGCTCAGCAATTGGCAACATTGGGGTCCCGGCGAATACGTTACCGCCTTTGAACCCGGGACAAACCCGCCAATCGGCCAGGGCCATGCAAGAGAGCAAAAAAAGCTAATCCACATCGCTCCGGGAAAAAGCAAAACCTATGACCTGGAGATGACGATTTTAACAGAAAAAGAACAAATCAAACGCTTTCTAAAAACCGCAGGCCAATAATTATGACATCGCACATATTTACTGGCTTCGGTTTCGGGCCGATTCAAAGTGGCCTGTTTGCCAAGGAGGCATTCCAAAGTGGCAATTTCACACGGATAGTTGTTGCCGAGATTGACACTAAGTTAGTCGACGCGGTCAGAGCAAATAAAGAAAGCTACTATGTCAATATAGCTAAAGCCGACGGCATCGAAACACTGAAGATTGAAAACGTCGAACTCCTTAATCCTAACGTCGCAACAGACAAGAAGACTCTTCTTGAAGTCCTGGCTCAATCCACAGAAATAACTACCTGCCTGCCTTCCGTAAATGTTTATGAATCGAACGGCGCCAATAGCGTTGCTTCGTTGATTACCGATGGTCTGAAAAACAATACAGCAAAAGCAACTATAATTTATACAGCGGAAAACAATAACCACGCAGCAGAGATACTGGAAAAAGCCATAATTGAAAAAATCAGCAACTTGTCTGAAAAACCGGTACAATTTCTAAACACTGTAATTGGTAAAATGAGCCTGGTTGTTACCGACCCGGCCGAAATTGCAGAACTGAAACTAAAAACCATAACACCAGGCATCAAAAAGGCTTTTCTGGTAGAAGAATTTAATCGAATCCTTGTAAGCAAAACACGTATTCCCGATTTCAAACCGGGTATTGAAATCTTTATTGAAAAGGACGACCTCCTGGCATTCGAAGAAGCAAAACTGTACGGACATAACGCCATACACTCGCTGCTTGGCTTAATTGCTGCCATCAAGGGCTACGCTAAAATGACCGAACTCAGAGATGACCTGGGTATTATGCAAATCGGCAGAGACGCTTTTCTACAAGAATCCGGCGAGGCACTTATAAAAAAGTATGCTTTTCACTGAAACGGGTTTTAAAAACTATGCTGAAGATCTGCTTCAGCGAATGACAAATCCTTATCTGGCAGATACGGTTGCAAGAGTAGTACGCGATATCGTACGCAAACTCGAGATAGATGGACGGATATTTGGAACCATGCGACTGGCACTGGAATATAGCATCGAGCCGACGAATATGGCTTTGGGCGCATTCGCAGGCATAGCCTTGCTATCGAGAAAATCTGAAGAATACAACCTGCCACGTGATTTGTGCATAGCTGACTGGCGCAAATTAGAGGATACTAAGATAAAGGAAATCATCGGCTGGCTTTGGGCTAATCAAACATGTAAACACGCCGGACAACTTATTAAATATGTGCAAAATGCCAAAAGACTTTTAAATACCCTCTTAAAAGAATAATCAGTTCAGTCCATCATATCATCTTTCCGGATTGACGGTAAGATGTTTCCGGCTTATAATGGCCACGATAATTTTTGAAAGGGTCTATTATGGATTTTGAACAAAACGATAATCTACAAGGGCCGATACAGCCTCAGCCAGCAGGACCAATCCCCAATGTGGGTGCGAGCAGGCCGGCACCAAGGAGAGGGACCGGCTGGAGGATTTTCTGGGGCATCGTA
>CAZJIR010000405.1:0-3017 GCA_964546095.1 uncultured Pirellulales bacterium | reverse complement strand
CAATGACTACGAACCTGACAGGATATTTGACGTGTGGATAGATGGCTGGGGCATCGCTACAAATGGTGCCAAGGCAGGTGTGATGATTCGTGAGTCACTTTACCCGGGCTCCAGACATGCGTTCTGCTGTATAACACCGGCTAACAGCAAGTCTTTCCAGAACCGACCACTGGCGAGGCCAGGATTCCTACCACTAGTCCTAAAGATAACACCCGTCAATTGAGTAGTCAAAAACACATCAGGCTTATAGTAAATTTCCCCCTAATATCCAAATCTACAGGCAAAAAATTTTCCATTATGGACCCATAAAATCCCTCCACTTTCCCCCAAATACCCGTATTTGGCTTTTCAAGGGCCATCTCACGACATTTAGGTTGAGTTGAAACGAGCTTTAGGGTATAATATTACCAACAATCCAGAGGCGAGGGGAATTAACCAAAACAACGAGATTAATCTGAACTACTGCGAATCCAAATGATCTACTTTTGAGGAGGGTGTTCATTGGGTAAAGCAAAAGTCAAAAACATTAGCGTTCTTTTAAACCTGACAAATTTGACAGTCAGTATTTGCATCCTGATTCTAATCGTTAAAATAGCTCGCACAAAAGCCGGCAGTCCGATAACCTTATCCAACGCTACAGTAGTAAATGAGCAGGACTCCGGGGTTGCTCTTTTAAGCGAACCTAAAATAATAAAGGTTGAGCCTAAGCCGAGCAAACCAGCGAGCACTACTGACAACCCGGCCAAAACTCTCACTAGCGATACCGAACGACCCACCGAATGGCAAGAGGTTCGAATGCGTGTTACGGCCTACTGTCCCTGCCCGATATGCTGCGGCCAATACTCAGATGGCATTACGGCCTGTGGGCATAAGATACAACCGGGAGATAGCTTTGTGGCAGCAGACAAGCGATATCCCTTCAATACCGACATGCTTATCCCCGGCTATAGCAATAGCCAACCAGTAAAAGTTCTCGACAGAGGCGGTGCCATTAAGGGTAACAAACTCGACGTGTTTTTCGCCACTCACGAAGAGGCCCTGGAATGGGGCGTCAGACACCTGGACGTTAAGGTACGTTATAAATAACTCCTCATGAATTAGAAGACAAATTAACTATTCTTTTGCTGTGGAAATTCAATCCACAGCGATATATAATTCCGCTTCATTCATATCATTCATCAACCGACCCTGGTATAATTCTTACCGCTACAGGCACTTAAAGCTATATCAGACTGCTTACAAAACCTGTAATTGTAAGTTAAAAAACAAGTTCTCAGGAGTTGAGCTTTTTTGTGAAAAAAAGTTGTGAAGGAGCACATTTTGGTGTAAACTACGCTGGTATTCTGAAGCACTAAATTTTGATATTTTGACCCTTTGGTCATTTTAACACAGAGGTTTATTATGAAAGTAAATTTCAACAGAGCAGCCCTCAGCGAGGCCCTGGGCCTGCTGACATCCGTAGTGCCGAGCCGGACCCCCAAGCCGATACTGAGGTGCGTGCAAATTACAGCAGAAGAGAAAGAGGTTCGGATATGTGCAACGGACCTTGAGGTCGGCATTAACTATCTGGTCTCTGAAGTGCAGGTTGAAAAGACAGGTGAGGTTATCGTGCCTGCAGACCGGCTGGCGGCGATTGTGCGTGAAAGCGTTGACGATGTCCTGCTTTTAGAAGCTTCAAAGGGCACATGTGAAATCAAGGGGGCCGACAGCCACTTTACAATATATGGCCAGGAACCGGGGCAGTATCCGGTAGTGCCCGGTTTCGAGGGCAACGGTGACATAAATATTGCTTTGGGTAATCTTCAGTCCGGTATCGAGCAGAGCCTGTTCGCCACGGCCAGAGAAAGCAGCAGATATGCTATTAATGGTGTGCTTTGGGAGATTAAGGACAAGAAACTATTATTGGTTGCCACAGACGGTAGAAGATTAGCAAGGTGTAGAGTCAACTTATCCTCGGCACCTGCGAAAGACAAAGCACAAGTAAATATAATAGTACCGGCCAAGGCGATGGGGCTATTGGATAAAGTCGGCAGCAACGAGAAAGATACAGTTGCAATTAAACTTATCGATAACCAGATTTTGATTAACTGTGCAAACGTTGTTATAAGCTCAAATCTGGTCGAAGGCAACTTTCCGAAGTACGAAGATATAATTCCGAGCGATTACGACAAAAAACTGACATTATCGAGAGAAGGAGTATTGAGTGCGGTTCGCCGTGCGTCGCTACTAACGAGTGAGGAATCAAGAGGAATTAAGCTGTCGGTGGGAAAAGATAAGCTGGTGTTTTCCGGTAGAGCGCCGGAGACCGGCGATGCGCAGGTCGATATGCCGATAGATTATAAAGGCGAACCTATCGAAATAGGCTTTAATCCACAGTTTTTGATAGATGTCTTGCGGGTTATTAAGACACCGGAATTAGAATTAGAGTTGGGCCAACCGGACAGACCGGGCCTGATTAAAAGCGGGACAAATTTTCTGTATGTTCTGATGCCAATCAACCTGGGATAGTTTTTATATCCGCCGGATAGAAGCTCAGTTGTAAGTTTGTTTCGTAGAAAACATTGAAGATATCATTTCGAGCCAGCCGGAGGCTCCGCCAAAGCAAGAATCGCTTCGGCCGAAATGACATATAGTCTTTTCTACAAAGCATAATCAGTTTCGTGAATTGTATATCATCTGAGGTCAAGAAACATTATGTTTGAGGATGAACAATTACGCAACGCTGTCGAGGGACGAAGGACCAGGAAATTTGACGGCACAGTCAGACTAGGTGATATTGCTGAGCGGTTTGTTACCGAGCAGGTTTCTCCAAAGCAGATGAAGTATAGCGCAATCAGTGAATTGTGGAGCCAGCTATTACCTGATGAGCTTCGCCGACGCTGCGAAATTGTCGATATTTCAGGCGGTCAATTAAAGGTGCGGGTGGATTCGCCTGCATATAAGTATGAGTTACAATTGTGTAGTTCGAAGCTTCTTGAAGAACTACAAAAGCAATGTCCAAAAGCTCGGTTTACGAA
>CAZJIR010000404.1:0-3024 GCA_964546095.1 uncultured Pirellulales bacterium | reverse complement strand
AAATTAAACCGATTGTCGATGAGTACAGCAAAGAGCTTCTTGAAAGGAAACGAGATAAATATCTAAAACTGCAGATAAACAAACTATTAGAAAATTCGCTCAACCAAAGAGTGGCTGCAGAATTACTCAGGCTAAAGCAAAAAATGGCTTCAACTGATTATTAATCACTAACTATGATTATTGCAACAAAGAAAAACAGATGAAAAACGAAACACTTTACTTACAACAAATGATGGAAAGCTATAAACGTCCGGCCAACGTTTTAGCAATAACCAGCGGAAAAGGTGGTGTCGGTAAAACCAATATTGCGGCAAATCTCGCAATATGCCTGGCTGCTTCACGCAACAAAGTCCTTCTTATCGATGCAGACTTTTCATTGAGCAATCTCGATGTCGTAATGAATGTCAACAGCAAATACAACATCTCGCACATGATTAACAATGGAAAAAGCATCGAAGAAATAATTCACACCGGCCCTGAAGGTGTGGAGATAATCTGCGGGGCATCCGGACTTGAAGAACTGGCCAATATCAATGAATTTCAACGCCGGCGCCTGCTAACGGAATTGTCCAGACTTCAGAATGATAATGACATGATAATAATCGACACCGCAGCCGGTATTTCCAGCACGGTCGTTGGTTTTTGCCTTGCCGCTGACCACGTTTTAGTAGTCACAACTCCGGAAGCTACAGCTATGACCGATGCATATGCAATTATTAAGGTGCTCGTCGGACACAGTTTTACCGGTCAGGTCAGTCTAATCGTGAACGTGGCTCAAACAATCGCAGAAGGCAGAAGAACATATCAGAAGATATCAAATGTTGCCGGGCGATTTTTAAATGTTCAAGTGTACAATGCCGGCGTTCTGACTAAAGACGAACGATTAATTTCTGCAGTTCGGCAGCGAACACCCGTTGTTTTAGCATACCCAAAATCGCAGATATCTTCATCTTTGATAGCCCTGGCAGCAAAATTAAGTAACAGTGTGGCCGCCCAGCCCAATGGTGAGGGATTTTTTAAAAAAGTTGTTAATTGGTTCTTCTAAAGTTATCGGCCAAAAAATCGATAAGAGATTTTAGACAAGTGTTGTATTTGCCCGTAAAGAGCAGAATACGCAAGCAAGGAGAAAAAATTGTTGTTTATAGGACTCAGAAGCCTGGCTCTGAAAACCCCCTAAAATTATAAGAATCTGAATTCTCGCGAAGCGGGATGTTTTTCAAGGAGGATTCCTGTGAAGACCGAGCAAAAACTCAGCATTGACCAAATATGGGAGCAATTTCACAAAACCCACGATGATTACTTCCGCAACCTGCTTATGGAACATTATAGAAGCCTGGTAAGATACTGCGCCGAGCGGTTGCACAGCAAACTACCAGACAAAGTTGAACTGGATGACCTTATAAGTGCCGGTATTTTTGGACTTATAGACGCTATAGATGCTTTCGACCCGGAAAGAGGTGTGAAATTTGAGACATATTGCTCACCACGTATAAGAGGTTCTATTCTTGATGAACTACGAAGTATGGACTGGGTGCCGCGTTTAGTTCGCGCCCGAGCCCATCAACTGTCTAAGGCTACACACTCGCTTGAGATACATCTCGGCCGTAAACCAACTGAAAAGGAAATAGCTAAAGAACTGGACATGGAAATGGAGGAATTTAACAGGCTTCAGCGTGATGCCAACGCGGTCAGCCTGGTATCACTGAACACCAAGTACGGTGAAGGCGACGGTGAAAAAGATATCCGTGAAATAGACATAATCAAAGATGAAAGAAGCAAGAATCCTGTTATCGAGGCCCAAAAGCGTGACCTTAAGAGCCTGCTCACCAAAGGGCTGACACGGGCTGAACGGCTGATTATCGTCTTGTACTACTATGAAGAGATGACAATGAAGGAGATCGGTGCAACGCTGGATTTATCCGAGTCTCGCGTTTCACAGATGCACTCATCAATCATCGCACGATTAAAAGCACAAATGGACACTCGAAAAAAAGAGTTCGCTGTCGAGTAATTTATAGTTCCCGGCCAGCAGTCTCAATTCGATGTTAAGCTTTTATTATCTAACATTCCCCATTCCCGGTTAGATTCAAAAAAGACTTGCGTTCTTAGATTATATTGTACTTTATATTTCTGCAAACAGATTTGATTTACCACAATAATTTGCATATACTAAATTTTTATTAATAAGGACAATTAAAATGAGATTTACAAAAATGCACGGATTAGGCAATGACTATGTTTATGTCAATTGCTTTGAGGAAAAAATCGAAAATCCCTCGGAATTATCTCAAAGCGTTAGTAACCGACACACCGGAATTGGGGCCGACGGATTGATTCTCATTGGTCCCTCGCAACCAGCGGATGTGCGGATGCGTATCTTCAATGCTGACGGCTCAGAAGCCGAAATGTGTGGAAATGGTATCCGCTGCACTGCAAAATACACCTATGAGCATAAATTGGCCGAGTCCGGCGGTCTGTTTTCTCTGCCGGACCAGCCTCCTTGCTTTCCCGCCTCACTGGATATAGAAACAGGTAACGGTGTTTTAACTGTTGGACTGATGGTTGATGATATTAACAAGGTCCAAAGAGTTTGCGTTAACATGGGCCAACCAGTTCTAACGCCAAAAGATATACCTGTAAATCTGCCTGGCGAAAAAATTATTGAACAGCCCATCGAAATCATCGGGCAGGAATTGCTGATGACTTGTATATCGATGGGTAATCCGCACGCTGTATTTTTCTGTGATGATGTGGAATCAATCGAGCTTGAAAAACTCGGTCCAGCTATTGAAAACCAGAGCCTTTTTCCAAATCGTATTAATGTCCATTTTGTCCAGATTGATAAACCAGGAGAATTGACTATGCGGACATGGGAGCGAGGAAGTGGAATTACGATGGCTTGTGGTACTGGTGCCTGCGCTGTCTGCGTGGCTGCGGTGCTTACAGGCAAACAAGAAAGAATTTGTACTGCGCATTTACCCGGAGGCGAACTGAATTTGAACTGGTGCCAAGAAGATGGCTGTG
>CAZJIR010000403.1:0-3029 GCA_964546095.1 uncultured Pirellulales bacterium | reverse complement strand
AAGCATTTTGGTTGTCTGGTCGTTGATTTTAATGTCCTTTAAAAGCTGGAGTGGTTCGTCGGTTTTTAATAGGGATAGTTTCTGTTTGAAATCTATCTGACCTGCAAAATGGAATTGGCCTTCATTAACGGTCGTTTCTATAGGTGCGATTTTCAACAATCCATTTTTAATTTGAACATCCATATCAGTTGAACCAAAATTAAGCCCCAGATAACCGGCCTCGTCAAAACCCAATCCGGCATTGGCTGTGAGATTGGGCAATAATTGATTTGCATCATCAATGGGATATTCGCTGGTAAAACTTACAGTATCTTTTCTTTTACCCTTTAGCGTTAAACCATCCGGCAAATATGGCTTTGCTACAGTGCTCACTGCCGACCAGTCATATTCAAGCTCGGCTTGCGCTGACAGCATGGTTTTGCCTGACTCGTTCTTTTGAGTGAATTGACCATTGTTGATTTTTATCTTGGCGCTTTCCAATTGCAGATTTTTGATAGTTTTTCCATTTGGACCAATTTCAGCTTCAAAAGCAAATAAGGCTTCATCCTCCTCTAAAGGTTTTTGGCCGGGGTAAATGAGTTTTAAATCTTTAATCTTTGTCGAGTCGGTCGTAATTTTGTAGATACTATTTTTCGAGCTTACAGATATTTTTGATTCAGCGATACCTGCAAGTTGTGTCTCCTGTGGTAAAGAAGCAAATAAAACAGCAAACGGCTTTGCTCTCGCAAGGTCTACATCTCTGGCTGATATTGCCAATTGCATAGGTTCTTTTGATTTTTCACCTATTGGAATAACAGCCTTTTCTATATCTAACTGACCAAGGCTCAATCTTGCATCCAAAGAATCAAAAGTCAGCACGTTAGTCTGCCTGTCGTGTGTAAAAGCAAATGTGCCCTCGGCGCTTGGTTCCTGCGCAGTAATACCTTCAGTCGAAGTAATGCTCAGGTTTTTGACCTGTGCTGAGCCCGCACCTGTTATTTTATTCTCGCTGACTGACAGTATTCCCTGCTCAGAAATCAGTCCCGCGATTTCATATTGACCCAAATCTACGAATTGTCCAAGTTCTGACATTAGTTTTTCCAGGTCAACCTGGCCATCATATTTGATTTGTTCGAGAGAGCCGCTGGCATTGACTTTTGCAAATGAAGATGAGACATCAAGCGAGTCAAAATTTATTTTATTATCGTCAGCCGAAATCTGCAATTTACTGATAACCGGCTCGGAAAGAGCAAACTTTTTCCCTTCAACTGTGCCGGCCAAGTCAGCTAAATTCACCTGCCCCATAAGCCTGCCACGATTGGCCGTAATATTTCCACTCAACTTCCCTGAAGTTACCTCGGCGGTCTTCTTGACAGCGAATGTATGAGGCATTTGTGATAAAATCGAGGCGACATTAAGGTCGAAATCAGCATTAAGTTTGTAATCCGATTCGGCCGTTAGAAAGTCGGACCATGACTTAAACGTTGTGGGAACCATTCCGCCGGCATCTGCAACAAGCCAGTCGCTGTCGAGCTGCAATTTCTCAATATTTATCAACTGTTGCTGACTTGTGAGTTTCACAATAACATCCAGCATATTGGTCTTTAGCCTGTCGCCTTTTAGGACAGGACCGGTTATGTCCAGATTTTTTGCTTTGATTGAGCCGTTGAAATTTTCGAAGTTACCATCTTCAATAACGGCATCTACATTAGCAGAAAGAATACCTTTGGCCTGAACTTCGATTTTTGCCAACTCAAGAATCGGCCCCAATGATTCTATATCCAAGTCGTTTACCTCTATTGCCAAATCTCCGGTAGTACCTTTCAGACTCCAACCCCCTATTGCTATATCAGGTTTAATCCGGCCCGCCGCGTGAATCTGTGATTGCTTAGCGTTGTTATCTATTACATCCATTTTAATGTCAAAATCTGTTTGTTTTCCCGGCGGCCGTAAGTTGAGCCTGGAGTTTATCTGCGAAAGCTCAACAGTTCTGGCTTTTGAATCTGTTACCTTGAAATTGCCATCGTTAATGACGACGTCCATTACCAGACCGATATAGCGAGTCTTCACGGGAACCGGCTGGGGTTTACCAACACGCTCATACTCAACCACAGGTCGGCTCTGGAGATTTACATGTATTTTAGGCAGGTCGATTATTGTTTGACCGAAGGATAAATCCCCCAATAAAATAGAACTGTAATGAGGTTTTGTAGTGATTTGCTTTGCCTGTGCGGATATTTTCCCTGCATTATCTTTAAAGCTGAGATCTTCAATACTGACACCCTTAAACCATCCCATTGAAAGACCGGTGAAATCTACCCGGCCGTCAATTGAATTGTTGATTTTACCTAATATTAAACGATTGCCTTTCTCGGATGAAATGAATGCAGGTACAAGCAGGAAAACCAATAAAATCAGAATAAATACCAACAGCAATACAAGCTTAAGTATCCTTGTAGAAGTTTTTTTCCGCGGTTCGGGCTTTGACTTCTTTTCAATCTGCGCCATTTTGACCCCCAAAAAATTTAGTGCACGACAGCGTAATGTCCTTTGCCTGTGCTTGGTGCACTTTTTTTACTCGCAATCAGTCGAGAATTATCTCATCTGATTTATGTTTGATTCGCTCGTCGACTTTATCGATGTATTGCTTGGTGATATCATCGATTTGCTTTTTGCCTTTTTCGAGGTCATCTTCGGTAATGATTTTGTCCTTTTGTCGTTTTTCGAGTTGTTTGTTGGCATCTCTCCTGATGTTACGAATACCAACTTTTGTTTGCTCACCGGTCTGCTTGGCCTGCTGGACAAGCTGTTTTCTTCTTTCTTCACTAAGAGCCGGGATATTAAGTCTTATGATTTTGCCGTCCACAACAGGTGCTATGCTGAGGTCACTAGCTTTAATTGCCTTTTCAATGTCCTTAGTCGAAGCGGGGTCGAACGGCTTAATTACAATCATATCCATCTGGGGTGCCGCGAGCGTCGCCATCTGTTTCAAAGGCGTAGGCGTTCCGTAGAAATCGGCCTTTATGTTCTCGATAAGTCCGGTAGAAGCC